>SCTE01000228.1 GCA_004298915.1 Chloroflexota bacterium
CGTCCCTGCTCATCCTGACGAGCCTGAGCGACGGGCCGAAGCACGGCTACGCGATCATGCAGGACATCGAGGGCGGAACCGGCCGGCCGATGGGCGCGGGCACGCTGTACGCGGCGCTCGCCCGCCTCGAGGAGGAGGGGCTCATCGAGGCGCTCGCACCGGTCGACCGACGTCGTCCCTACCGGCTCACGGCGGTCGGGGCATCGACCCTGGCTGAGCAACTGCGCGGCCTCTCGGCGTTCGCCCTCAGGGGCCTCCGCCACCTCGGCGAGCAACAACCGTGAGGTCGCTCCTGGTCAGCCTCTACCCGAGCCGCTGGCGGGAGCGCTACGGCGATGAATTCGAGGCCATCCTCGAAGAACGCGCGGTCGGTCCGTTCGATGTCGCGGACGTCCTGCTGGGGGCGCTCGATGCACACCTCCGGTACAGGAGCACGGGCACCCAGCCCCGCTCGAGAAAGGCGGTTCCCATGTCACTTCGGATCGGCGGCATCGCGGCCATCGTTGGAGCACCGCTCTGGACGGCCGGATTCGTCGTCGCCAACGGCGTGGCGGGCCCGTTCGACTTGCGGATCGCAGGCGCGGCGCTGCTCATCGGCGCCATTGCGCTCCTGGTCGCGCTCGTCGGTCTCAGCGCGTTCCAGGCGCGCACCCATCCGACCCTGGCCTGGCTCGCCTTCGCGGTCCCGGCATTCGGCACCGTTGCGCTGATCGTCGACCTGGTCGGCATCACCTCGGGTCGCGGTCCGAGCGACCTGTTCTTCCTGGGGCTCCTCGCCTTCTTCGTCGGATCGCTGCTCTTCGCGATCGCCACCTATCGGACAGCGGTCCTGTCGCGGCGCGCCGCGGGGCTGATCGCCATTGCGCCGGTCGTTGCGCTGGCCGGGGGCAGCGGTGGCGGGTTCGCCGACATCCTCATCCTCGGCGGGCTGTCGTGCTTTGCCCTTGGCTGGATGGCACTTGGCGCCATGGCGATCCGCGCGGACCGCCGAGTCAGCTCCTGGAGCAGCACCTGATCGAATCGCCTGCCTTGGCGGGGCGCAACGGCGTCGGGTCCGGGCGTCGAATATATCGCTTGACACTATATCAATGTCTGATAGAGTGGCGCCGTGACCACTGCAGATCAGCCCCGCGCCACGCCCCCGCTGTCACGGACCGCCATCCACGTCCTGCTGGCGATCGGGCCCGAGGAGCGCCACGGCTACGCGATCATGAGCGAGATCTCGCGCATGACGGACGGCGCGGTCCGGCTTGGGCCCGGTGGCATCTACACAACAATCAGGAAGCTGCTCGATGACGGGCTCATCGAGGAGAGTGACGAGCGGCCCGATACAGAGCTCGATGATGCGCGTCGTCGCTACTACCGCCTGTCGTCGCTCGGCCGCGCCGTGGCGGCGTCCGAGGTGCGTCGACTGAACACGCTCGTCGAAGCGGCACGGCCATGGGCGCTCGAAGCCCGCTGAGCCAGTCACCCGGATCGGGTGCCGATCGCCGGGACCTGGATCGCGGGGGTCGGGGCCACCCGGGCCGCGCGGGCGGCGGCGAGCGCTTCTACCGCGCGCTCCTGCGCGCGTATCCGGAACCGTTCCGCGTTCGTTTCGCGGACGAGATGGTGCAGCTGTTCTCGGATCAGATGCGTGACGCGCGCGAGGCCGATGCCCGATCGGGCGTCGCCCGCACGTGGTTCCGGATCCTCGGGGACCTCGCGGTGACCTCGATCGAGGAGCACACACGGGAGGATCGACCGATGGCCCATTCGCTGGCCGAACCACCATCGCCGTTGACCCGGATCCTTGGCGTCCTCGGAATCCTGGGTGGGCTCCTCATCGTCGCGGCGTTCGTTCCCTGGATCCCATGGGGAACGCTCGACAACTTCAACCTGCGGCTGACCGCGTTCAACCTCGGCGCGATCGCCATCGTTCTTGCCACGTATCCACGGCAGTCGGCCGACTCCCCGCGGCTCGCCCTCGTCGGTGCCGTGCCCGCGGTCCTTGCCAACGCGTGGTATCTCGTCATGGTCCTCCGCGTCGTCTCGCTGCCCGGAGACCCCGGACCCGGCGACTACGGCTTCTGGTTCGATGTCGCCGCGAGCGCGATGTGGCTGGGCGACGCCTGGTTCGGGTTCGTCCTGGCGAGGATCGGCGGCGGAAGTCGCGTGATTGCCCTCGCCCTCGGAATCGGATCGGTCCTTGCGTGGGGCGGCCTGAGCCGGTTCGGTCTCGTGTCAGGCGATGCGGGCGCGATCTTCGGGCCGCTCTCGCTGCTCGGGATTGGCCTGAACGGGCTGGCCTGGATCGCGCTCGGCATCGGCGTGGTCCGGGGCCGTCGGAGACCTGCTGCCACTGCATAGGCCACGGCATCCGTGCCGCGCCACGATCGTCAGACCGGCTTGAAGGCCTCGAACGGTTGGCGGCAATCGCGGCAGTAGAACAGCGATCGGCATTGCGTCGGGCCGAACGCGCTGTCCATGGCGACCCGCGCTGATCGGCAGTAGGGGCACCGAACCTCGCCCGGACCGGCCGGCGGGGCAAATCCGGAAGCCGCCAGGCGCTCGCGGCCGAACGGGCTGATCCGGTCCGATGTCCACGGCACGCGGAACGTGAACTCGGCGCGGACCGGGATCCCGAGCGGGGCCAGGGCATCGAAGACCGAATCGCGAATGAGCTGCTGGGCCGGACAGCCGACGAACGTCGGCAGGAGCTCGATGGCGATGTGGTCGTGACGAACCTCGATGGCCTCGACCATCCCGAGATCCACGATCGAGACGGTCGGGATCTCCGGATCGGCAACGCCGCGGAGCAGATCGCGCACGTCATCGGCGCTGATGCGCCGAGTTGGATATCGCCGCGGGGAGCGCCGGGCCGGCGAAGCCACGCCGCCCGCCGGCCGGGCCGGCTCTGTCACGCCGGCCTTCGTTGTCACCATGTTGCGCCGGGTTCCGAACGACGGACCGAGGTGAACTCGCCCCACAACCATCGGAAGGCCTCGCCGTGCTCGGCTCGGGCTGGCCTAGCCTCGGTGTTCGCGAGGTTGAGGGTGATCCCGAGCGGGCCGAGGATCGCGGCGACGTCCGCCCGCCACGCTGATGCGGCGTCCGCCATCGGGCGCGTCAGGATCCCCGCGCCGATGAGCGCCGACTCCCCGTCGGGCGACGCCAGGACGGAGCCGGCGTCCGGTGCGAGGGCCTCGAGCGCGTCGAGGAATCGGGACCGGGCCTCCCCGCCACCGTTTGCCAGCCGCTCGGCCCAGAGCGTCACGTGCATCACGTGATAGCGCTCCTCGCGGCGGATCTTGGCGACGAGGTCGGCGAGCGGCGGCCAGCCCTCGCCGACCGAGGCGAGCCGTGCTGCATCCGCGGTGTCGTACAGGAATCGCCGCGCGATCGTCGTGGCCCAGTCGCCGCGCCCGTGGTCGAGCAGTCGCGCGTGACGGTACGCCTCGGGCTCGCGATCGTAGGCAAGCGCATCGGCGTCGTGCCCGTCGGCGCGCAGGTCCGCGAGGAGCTCGTAGAGCGCCCGCGCATGCCCGAGCTCGTCCTGGGCGAGCGAACTCATCGCGACGTCCTCCTCGAGGATCGGGGCGATGCCGGTCCACTCCGAATCGGAGAAGCCGATCACGAACTCGTCGTCGGCCATCGACAGCAGGAAGTCGGCCAGGGCCGCCGAGACCCGCGGCTCGAACGTGACGGCGGGTGTCACTCGCGGGCCCTGGGCTTCGAGGTACCCGCCCGGTCGCGGGCGGCGGCCAGCTTGTCCCGCATGACGTAGCCACCCGGCTTCTTGAACGAGCGGTCGAGCGGTGGCTGGAGGAGGTCGAGGTCATCGAGGACCCCGATGTCGGCGCGGCGAACAACCCACAGGCGAACGCTCTCGCCGCGGCGGCTGAACATCTCGCGGGCGTAGTGCAGCGCGAGTTCGCGATCAGGGGCCATCACGTTGCCACCGTGGCGCATCGGATCGCCATCCTTCTCCTGGCGGAAGACCTCCCAGGCTTCGAGGGTGCCGGACCGAGCCGCGCCCGGCGCATCGCCACTCGAGCCGCCTTCGGGCTCGGGCGCACCGACATTCGGGTCGCCCTCGTCGATCATCCGGTCGCCGTTTTCGGTCATGCCGCCGACCTCGGCTCGGACAGGATCGCGTCACGAACCCAGGCGGTCGCGGCCCGATTCAGGCGTCGGAACTCCAGCCGCTCCTCGGACATCGGCCCGTGGTTGGTCACAACGGTTCGGAGTTCCGCCCAATCCGGGTCGGCATAGCGCCACTCGCCGGTCGCCTCGTCGAATGCCAACTCGCGGTCAGGAATGACCAGCCCGAGCTCGAGGATTCGCGGCACGTAGATCGTCAGGAACTCCTGGCGGAGCTCCTCCGAGGTCTTCGCCTTGATCCGCCAATGCAGGTCGCGATCCTTCGTTCGGTCGCTCCGCGGACCGTGCATCTGCATCAGGGGGCCCCACCATCGATCGAGGGCTTCCTGGACCATCGCCCGCTGCGTGTCCGTGCCGGTCATGAGCGTCACAACGACATCGCGACCGTGCATGATGTGGACCGATTCCTCCCAGCAGATCTTCTGCATCGTCCGGGCATACGGCCCGTACGAGGAGTCGCGGAGAGCCTGCTGGGCGACGATCGCCGCGGCGTCCACGAGCCAGGCGATGATCCCGATGTCGGCCCAGGTCTTCGTCGGGTAGTGGAAGACGTTGTGGAACTTCGTCTTGCCGGCGAGCAGGTCATCGAACATCGCCTCGCGCGGCTTGCCGAGGTCCTCGGCGACGCGATACAGGAGCTGCGCGTGCCCGACCTCGTCCTGGACCTTGGCGGTAAGGGCCAGCTTCCGGCGGAGCGTCGGGGCCCGCATGATCCACTCCCGCTCGGGCAGGACGCCCATCAACTCCGAGTTTGCATGCATCTCGACGAAGCGCAGGACCGCCGTTCGATATTCGTCCGGCATCCAGTCGTTGGGCTCGATCTTGCCGCCGGCCAGGACGTGCGACTCGAACAGCTCGAACCGTTCGTCGTGCGGCAGGTCGTCGTTCCATGGCCGCGCCCCCGGGTCCGTCGGCGCGAGGATGGGATCGAGGGCGAGTGGATCGGTCATCGGTCGGCTCCCTGAACGAGGCGCAAGGCGAAATCCGCGAAATGGTCGGCGATCCGATCCGGCCCGAGGCGACCCGCGGGGTCGAACCAGCCTGGGATGCCGTTGAGCATCGAAAGGATGGCCGTGGCAGCGAGCCCGGCATCGGTCATTGCGAAGGCCCCGGTCGCCATGCCGTCCTCGATGACCGCGCGGAATCGACGCTCATAGGCGTCGCGTCGGGCAAGGATCGCGGCTCGGCGATCGTCCCCGAGGGCGCGCCACTCGTGCACGAACACGCCGGCCGCACCGGCATCCGCAACGATCACGCCGACGTGGGCTCGCACAAGGGCAGCGAGGCGGCTCGCAGGGTCGCCGCCTGGCCCCTTGGCCAGGTCAGCGGCCGTCTCGAACCGCGCGGCGGCGCGATCGACGATCGCCCAGAGGACATCCTCCTTGGAGGTGACATGGGCGTACAGGCTCGGCCCCTGGAGATCGAGGGCGCGAGCAATGTCCCGGACGCTCGTCGCGGCGTAGCCGTTGGCGCGGAACAGGTCCGAGGCGACATCCTCGATGGCGCGACGACGGGAGACTTCGACCACGAAGCGGGACGCGCTCCTTACGAACGAACGATCGTTAGGGAGACGATAGGGCCCGCGAGCCGCCAATGTCAACAACCCGGCGAAAGCCGCGTGCGCCTGTTGCGTCGGGGCAGCGGGTCCGGGTCGGGCCCCGGACGACTTTCCCATCCCGAGTCGGTAATCCGGGCGCCCTCCCCGCGTTCTGCAGACAGCGGAATCATCCGGGCCGCGTCACGTCGGCCCCGCGGTTACTCGGCATCTCTGCCGAGCCGCGCGACACGGGGGAAGGGAAGCTGGAATGACACGAGACATCAGCGGCGGTACAGACACGGGGTCCGCCCAACGACCGGAGTTGCTCGACGACCACACGCGCCGCCTCGCTGGCGGCGGCGTGGGACGACGGATCCAGGTCTCGAGCGCGGGCGCGGTGGCTGGGACGTTCCTTGTCGTGGCGCTCGCGTTCGGTGCGGCGATCGGCCCGTTGAGCGGCGATCGGGTCGCCGGCGTGGGTTCCGAGGGCCGAGACGCCACGACCTCTTCTGACAAGCCGGCCTCCGAGCCCGGCGGTGACAGGGCGGTCGTCGACACGGCGCCGGACGCAACCGACAAGCACCCGACCGACGCCACCACGACCGACGGCAAGGACGACGGGGCGACCACCGACACCAAGGATGGCGCGGTCGAGCCGACCGACAAGCCGGCCGAACCGACCCACGAGGCGAAGACCATCGACATCGGGCTCGGTCTTGCCGGCCACGACGTGGTCGTCGAATGGTCCGCCTGCGATGTCGACGGCTTCGCCGCGTACAAGATCATCCGTTCGACGGACGAGTTCGCGACCTGGCCACTGGGCTCGGGCGACACGCTCGTCGGCGTCGTGACCGACCCCTCGGTCCGCCGGTTCGTCGATCGATCGGTGGCCGCGGGCCGGAAGTACTTCTACCGCGTGGCGGCGCTCCAGGTCCTCGATGGAAAGACCGTTGTCGGCTGCCGCAGCGCCATGGCGCGAATCTCGACGCCGGCGCCCGAGCCCACCACGAACGGCGACATCGCACTGACGGTCGTGATCAAGGAAGGCCACCCCTTCCTCGACTGGTCGGAATGTGGCGGGCTCGACTTCGACTACTTCAAGGTCGTGCGTTCCACCGATGCGACCGTGACGTGGCCGAAGGGCGAGAACGACACGCTCGTCGCGGCGATCGGCCGGGACGGCAATTCGAAGCTGTTCGATGCCGACGCGCCGGCGGGCAAGAAGCTCTACTACCGGGTCTTCTGCGTCCGCTCGACCGAGGCCGGCTACGTCGCCGTGGCAGCCAGCGCCGTGAAGGGCGTCGTCACGCCGGCTGCGGAGCCCGCTCCTGATCCGGTGGCCCTCGGCTTCGAGGTCAACGTGACCGGCGAGGGCGTCGTCCTCAACTGGCAGGCCAGCGCCGGTGACGGCTTCGCGTTCTACAAGGTGCTCCGATCCACCTGGAACGAGCACCCCTCGTACCTCCCGTACGTCGATGGGACCGAGGTGATCGGCGTCATCGAGAACCGGGCCACGAACCAGCTCACCGACACGAGTGTCACCTCGGGCCAGACGATCTATTACCGGGTCCAGGCGATCGGGATGTGGAACGGCGCGAAGGTGCTGCTGGGCCAGACGGCGGTCATCGCCGTGACCATTCCGTAGCGCGGAAGCAGGACGGACGAGGCGCATGGGCGATGGCCCGGTCGGAGGCACGGTCCCGCTTGCGGCAGTACCGCTGGGCGATGGTCGTGCCGCCGGCCGGTCCATAGCCTCGGACCTCCGATGGCATCAAGTGGATCCACAACCCGCATGGACCCGACCCGGGAGCAGGCCCTCGTGGCCCGCGCCCGGGTCGATGCCGCTGCCTTCGGCGAGCTGTACGACTGGTATCTGCCGCGGATCCATGCCTACGTCATTCGACGGGTCGGCGATCGTGACGTCGCCCAGGACGTCACCGCGACGAGCTTCGAGCGAGCGCTCGAGGCAGTCCGGAAGCCCGGGTTCCGGAACGACTCGTTCGGCGGGTTCCTGTACCGGGTTGCGGCCAATGCGATCGTCGACCATGCGCGCCGGAGCCGGCGGACCGTGCCATTCGGGGCTCGAGCCGGCGACTTCGCGGGGGAGGCGGCGGGCGAGGGCGCTCACGACGGCCACCGGACCGACGCAGAACCCGGCGACGAGATCGGCGACGAGCGAGCCACGCATGCCCTCGCCGCGGCGCTCGACCGGGACACGATCCGGCGGGCCCTGCTTCGACTCTCCGAGACCCATCGCCAGGTCATCGTCATGAAGTTCCTCGACGGCCTGGAGATCGACGAGCTGTGCGCGATCCTCGAATGCTCGCGGGCGACGTTCGCGGTGAAGCTCCACCGGGCGCTGGCCGCCCTCCGCGATGCGATGGCGCAGGAGGCGACCGATGCGGCCTGACGAGTTCGACGACGTGCTGAGCTCGGACGTCCCCGCCGGCCTCCCGAGCGACCTCGCATTCGAGGCGCTCGAAGCCGAGCTCGTCGCTGCGGGCTCCCGGGCACGGCGCATGAGCGGCGCGGCGCCGGACGCACGGTTCGTGGCGACCCTCCGGGGCAGGCTCATGGCGCAGGCGCGGGTGCCAGTGTCGCCGGCGGTGGGCAGCCTCGGGGCCACGAGGGCCGTCGGCGCGTACCCGGAGCACATCTCGCATCAGCCGGCCGTGGTCAACCCGCGACTCGCCTGGCGGAATCCAACGGCCCTGACCGCCACGCGATGGCCGATCCTCGCGGCTGCCGCGCTCATCGTTGCCCTCGTGGGGCTCAATGCGAGCACGTTCCTCCCCGTTCCTGCGACCTCGCGTGTGGCGAGCGCGGTCGGAGCCGAGCTCGTCCGGAACGGCGCAACCACCGCGCTCACTGCCGGCACGGAGCTCCTGGCCGGCGACGAGATCCGGGTCGGGGCGGACGGCGCTGCGGCCCTCCAGATCGGCGACTCGCGCGTTCGCCTGGCGGGCGGCTCGGACCTCGGACTTCGGACGATCGATCGGATGAGGATCGAGCTCGACCAGGTCGCCGGCCGCGTCTGGCACCGGGTCGCCGTCCCGACCGATGGGCGATACGTCGTCACGACCGCGGGGGTGACCTGGACGGCCCGAGGCACGGCCTTCGACCTTGATCGCAGCGGGCCTGACAGCGCGGACGGCGACATCGCCCACGAACTCTCGGTCCAGCATGGCGTCACGGCGTCGGGCGCCGGGCTCCTCGTGACGGTTGACGAGGGCCACGGCGCGACGGTCGTCCTTGGCGAGCGTCCGTCCATCGAGACCGCGCCCGTCGATCCGGCGGACGCCGCGTCCGATCCATGGATCCGCGGCAACGCCTCGCGCGACCTCGCGCTCGGCCTGTCGGTCGGCATGCTCGACGGCCTCGACCTGGCCGCCGCGACGACGAGCCCGACCTGGACGCCAGGTCCGACCCGCTCGCCGGACCCGACGGACGTCGCGCCCGCACCGACGGACGCGCCGACGGACGCGCCGCCGCCCACGCCCTCGCCGACGCCGAAGGCAACGCCTCGGCCGACGCCCAGGCCGACACCCGCTCCGACACTCGGGACGATGGGCCTCGTCGCGCTTGCCTGCCCGGGCGGGGTCACCCTCGACTGGACCGTGCCGGAGATGGCCGGCATCACCCACATCCAGGTCGTGCGGGGAACGTCGGGCGAGGTCCCGATCGCCTACCCGCCGGGACCGGGCGTCGTCGCGATCGACGGCGGGTACACGTCGGACCTCTCGAGGACCTCGGGCTACGACCCACGGGAATCAGCCGGCTCGGCCTGGTACCGCGCTGTGGCCTACAGCGCACAGAACAAGCCCCTCGCGGCGAGCGACGTCCGAGCCGTCACCGGGCTCGGGCCGGCGAGCCTGGGCAGCCTCGGCATTGCCGGGTCGACGCCCGGTGAACTCTCGTTCAGCTGGACGTCGCTCGGCGCCGCGGCGGATTGCTTCACGTACTACAAGATCGTGAAGTCGGCCGACGACCCGACGCCGAGCTACCTGACCGGCGCGACCGCGATCGCCGCGATCGGGGATCAGGCCGCGTCCGGCGCGACCGTCGCCGGCCTGCCCTCCGGGAGCACGTACTACTTCCGCGTCGAGGCTATCCGGGCAACCTCGCTCGGCAAGTTCGTGGTCGGGGCGTCGACCGTCCTCCAGGCAACCGTGCCGTGAGACCCGACCGGGACTGACCCGCGGCGCACGGCCGGCGGCGGCGCCACGGGCCGGTCAGTCGGGGCTGAAGCGCGGCGTCCGCTTCTCCATGAACGCGGCCAGTCCCTCGCGGTGGTCCGGATCGCTCCCGGCGATGCCCTGCGCCTCGGCCTCGGCCGCGAGTGCTGCCTGGAGCGGGTGATCGAAGGCGAGGCCGAGCAGGCGCTTGGTCATCGTCGTGGCCCCCGGAGCCAGTGCCGCGATCCGGGCAGCGACGTCCGCGGCCTCTGACATCAGCGCGTTCGGCGCGACGACCCGCGAAACGAGGCCCATCGCGCGCGCCTCCGATGCCGACACGCTCTCGCCCAGGAACGCCATGTCGGCAGCGCGTGCAGCGCCCACGAGCCGGGGCAGGGTCCAGGTCGCGCCGCTGTCCGGGACGAGGCCAATCCGCCCGAAGGCGAGGACGAAGCTCGCCGCTTCCGACGCGATCCGCAGGTCACACGCGAACGCCAGCGAGGCCCCGGCTCCGGCCGCGACCCCGTTGACCGCAGCGAGGACCGGCTGCGGCGCCTCCCGGATGGCCCGGATGATCGGGTTGTAGCGAAGGCCCAGTTCCTCATCGAGTGGGGGTGCGTCGTCGGCGAGGCGCTCGCGCAGGTCCTGCCCGGCCGAGAAGGCCCGGCCCGCGCCGG
>SCTE01000229.1 GCA_004298915.1 Chloroflexota bacterium
CTCAGTCGACTGACCCCTGACCACTGACCCACGGACCCCGGAGGCTCGCATGTCCCAACGAGTGGCCCTGCTGATCGGAACGCCCAAGGGCGCCTTCATCATCGATGGGGATTCAGGGCGACGGTCGTGGTCCCTGCGCGGCCCGATGTGCGACGCATGGCCGATCCACGACATCTCGGTCGAGCCGGCAACGGGTGCGCTCCTCGCGGGCGGCGGCAGTCCCTGGTATGGGCCGGCCGTCTGGCGGAGCGAGGACGTCGGTGCGACGTGGACCCATTCCAGCGAGGGCCTGACCTACGGAGACGACGGACCCAAGCTCAAGACGGTCTGGAACGTGACCGCCGCCGACGGCGTGCTCTATGCCGGCGTCGAGCCGGCCGGCCTGTTCCGAAGCCGCGACGACGGCGCCACCTGGGAGCATATCGAGGGCCTGACGAACCACCCGACACGGCCGGAATGGCAGGGCGGCGCCGGCGGCCTGATCCTCCACTCCATCGTCCCGCATCGGACCGACGCCGATCGCGTCTGGGTCGGGATCTCGTCGGTCGGTGCGTTCGAGACCCAGGATGGTGGCGTCACGTGGGAGACCCGGAACCGTGGCGTGCGCGCGGAATTCTCCCCGGACCGGTACCCGGAGTACGGGCAGTGCGTCCACAAGCTCGTGATGGCGGCCGATGGCGGCGAGCACCTGTACCAGCAGAACCACTGCGGCGTCTATCGATCGACCGATGGTGGCAGGAGCTGGGACGAGATCACCGAGGGTCTTCCGTCCGACTTCGGGTTTCCGATGGCCGCGCATCCTCGCGATCCGATGACCGTCTGGACGATCCCGCTCAACGGCGCCGACCAGGGCCGATACGTGCCCGATGGCAGCGTCGGCGTGTGGCGGACGCACGATGGCGGACATTCCTGGACAAGGTCGGGCGATGGCCTGCCCCAGAAGGACGCCTTCATCGGGGTCCTGCGCGAGGCGATGGCCGTCGATCGGCTCGATCCGGTCGGCGTGTACTTCGGCACCAATACCGGCCAGCTGTACGGCAGCAACGACGAGGGCCGGTCCTGGCAACTCGTGGCGGCGAACCTCCCCCCGATCTGGTCGGTCGACGTCGCCGTCATCGACTGAGCGCAAACCCCATGGCCGAGGTCCACCTCCCACGATCCCTGGCCGCGCTCTTTCCCGGGGCGCCCCGACGGATCACAGTGGACGGGGCTTCCGTTGCCGCGGTGATCGAAGGCCTGGACGACCAGATCCCCGGGATCCGCAACCGCCTGATCGACGCCGGACCGGTCCTCCGAACCCACCTCAATGTCTACGTCAACGGTGATCGGGCGAGCCTCGATACGACGGTCCCGGCCGGGGCGACGGTCCACATCATCCCGGCGGTGTCCGGCGGCTGACCCCCCCTTCGGGACCCTGAGCCGTCGGCGGGTCAGGCGTGGAACGCCTCCAGCCCGAGACGCTCGTCCTCGATCGCATCGCGCGCCCGTTTCGGCACGTCCTCGAGCAGCTCGATCTCGATGCGGCCGTCCCTCGACCCCCAGGTCCCGGCAACGTGCCCGTCCACAAGGATCGTGCCGACGGAGAACGGGTTCTTCGACGAGAAGATCCGCGCCCGATGACCCTCGGGGAGGATCCCGGTTCGCCGGGCATGGACCAGCAGGACGGCGTCCCAGTGGGCGAGGAATCGCACCGGTGCCGGGACGTCCTCATCGGGCAGCGGGGCATCGGGCAGGTCGATGAGCGGTCGGCCGTCCTCATCGAGATAGCCGGCCAGGTCGAGGCGCTCCCCTCCCCGCTTCACCTCGGCGACGGGGATCCCGGCCCAGGCGGCGATATCCCGCCACGGCGCGGGCCCGAAGCCTCGCAAGTACGCCCTGACGAGATGGACGATACCGTCGTCCTCGGTCACCTCCGGCGGCCCGATCCACTGCTCGGCAAGCGCGAGGATGTCGGCGCGTCGCCGCTCCCAGGTCCCCGATGGCGGAACGCGGACGAGGTCCACCCAGACGCCGAGGTTGCCGAGGAAGCCGGTCCCATCCTCGCCCAGTTCCTTGACGCTGCGCGGGCCGTCGGCGAGGGCCGATCGAAGTCGGTCCGCAAGGGCCTCCATCGTTGCCCGGTCCCGTCGAGGCTGCGCAACCCGAAGCGCCCAGCGCCGACGCGCCTCCCGGATGCCCATCGCGTACAACCAGAACTCGCGCCGGGTGACCATGTGGATCGTGGTCCGCAGCAGGGTCGCCTGGACGACCGACCGAGCCTCCAGGGCATGCGTCAGCGCATCCCGCTCACATCGAGCGAGCCGAGTCCACAGCCCCACGTACCCGGCCGGCGCGTACTGCGTCTGCATGCCGCCGATCGTGTCAATGGTGTCCTCGATCGAAAGGTCGGCGCGTTCCAGCAGGAGTTGCCGTGCCAGCAGCGCGCGATTCAGGCGCCGCGGCGAGAGGGTCGGTGGGCGGCTCACCGTGCCGCCGCGACGGGCCCGGCAGCCCCGAACGACGCGCGGTCGGGACGCCACTTCAACCCAGCGTCTCCAGGAACCGGAACACCGGCAGCGCCGCGACGTACGCCTCGGTCAGCTGGTCCGGCAGGTTGGGCGAGCAGACGTCATCGTCCGAGATCCGACGCCCGAAGACGACGTCCTTCCAGCGGAACAGGTCGGCGCGCGGATGATCCGCAGGCCAGCCCGGCGGGACGCGCTTGTACATCTCGTGGCTGTTCACGCCCCCGAACGCGGCAACGAAGGCCGGGTCGTCGATGGCTGCCGCCACCCGATCGGGTTCGTCGACCAGCGCCCGACGGAAGGCATCGAGGCGCTCGCGCTCCGGCATCCACATCCCGCCGCCGACGTACATCTCGCCCGGCATGAAGTTGAAGTACCCGCCGTTCCCATGCGGGTGGTCACCGGCCTCCGCCCCTCCG
>SCTE01000230.1 GCA_004298915.1 Chloroflexota bacterium
TACCAGTCGGTATGATGCGGTTCACGACGATCGATCGAGACGATCCTTCCCGCCGGCGAGGAGGAGCGGCGACGATTTGGGTCCAGCAGGAAGGGTACGGCCACAGCGCACTGGCTTGACGGTTCCCCGAATTTCATGTCATAGTCCTGGCATGAAATAGCCGAGGAGGTGCTTCATGAACGTCAGCAGTACGAGCGACGTGTACTACGACCCATACAACGTCGAGATCAACGCGGATCCGTACCCGGTATTTCGCCGCCTGCGGGAGGAGGCGCCGCTCTACTACAACGCGCAGCACGACTTCTACGCGGTGAGCCGGTTCGACGACGTCGAACGCGCGTTGCTCGACCCGAAGACGTACATCTCCGGGCGAGGCGGCATCCTCGAACTGATCAAGGCGAACATCAAGATGCCGCCGGGCGTGCTCATCTTCGAGGACCCGCCCGTGCACACCGTGCACCGGAGCTTGTTGTCACGGGTGTTCACGCCGAGGAAGGTGGCGGCGCTCGAGCCCAAGATCCGCGAGTTCTGCGCCCGCAGCCTCGATCCGCTCATCGGAGCGGGGCGGTTCGACTTCATCGCAGACCTCGGCGCCCAGATGCCGATGCGGACGATCGGAATGTTGATCGGCATCCCGGAGCAGGACCAGGAGGCGGTCCGCGACTCGGTTGACGCGAACCTGCGCACGAAGGCAGGGAAGCCCATGAAGGTTTCGCAGGGGGAGATCGCCAGCGGCGCGATGTTCGCCGACTATATCGACTGGCGCGCCGAGCACCCCTCGGACGACCTGATGACCGAGCTCATCCAGGCCGAGTTCGAGGACGAGAACGGGAAGGTCCGGCGGCTGACCCGGGAGGAGATCCTCACCTACGTGAACGTGATCGCCGGCGCCGGCAACGAGACCACCGGCCGCCTGATCGGCTGGGCGGGCAAGGTGCTGGCCGACCACCCGGACCAGCGGCGCCAGCTAGTCGAGGACCGCTCGCTCATCCCGGACGCCATCGAGGAGCTCCTCCGCTACGAGCCGCCTGCGCCCCACGTGGGCAGGTACGTGGCGCGCGACGTCGAGGTCCACGGTCGGACGGTGCCGGAGGGAAACGCCATGCTGCTCCTCGTCGGGTCCGCCAACCGTGACGACCGTCGTTACCCGGACGGTGACCGGTTCGACATCCACCGGCGGATCGACCAGCACCTCACTTTCAGCCACGGCATCCACTTCTGCCTCGGCGCTGCGCTCGCCCGCCTGGAGGGCCGGGTGGCGCTCGACGAGGTTCTGAAGCGCTTCCCCGAGTGGGAGGTCGACCTGGCTGGTGCGAAGCTCGCATCGACCTCGACGGTGCGGGGCTGGGAGACGCTCCCGGTGTTCACCTCCTGAGGGCGACCCGAGTGTACACTGATCGGTAGCGGCTGTGCATGGGAGGCATGTGATGGGTTTCCAGGACGATACTGCAGCCATCCCGATCGACGACGGACGGGCCGCC
>SCTE01000575.1 GCA_004298915.1 Chloroflexota bacterium
TTCGTGTAGTAGACCTCGTTCGGGTCCACGTCGCAGGCCTTGAGGATGTCCCGCAGCAGTTGCCCAGCGTCACCAACGAACGGGCGCCCACGCCTGACCTCGTTCTGCCCAGGTGCCTCGCCGACGATCACGAGGCCCCCGTGTGGGCCGTACCCGTCAACGACCGGACGATCGTTGAGCGGGCAGCGGTCGCAATCGCCCAGCCTGGTCATACGTATGCCTCCAAGTACAACCCCTGCTCTTTCATACGGGCGTACCTGGCCCGATCTTGTGCCCGGTGCTTACCGAGACGTGTCATGTGCTGCCTCCCGGAAGACGCGTACGTTGTGCTGCGCGAGGCGTAGCGCCTCGTTGCCTAGGACAGCATCGAAGTAGACGGGATCCCGTGTCGGATATGGTGGGATGGGCATGACAGGCGACACGGCAAGTCCTGCCCGAGCGTAGACGAACGGTTTTGCGCTGTCGGTCGATCGCACCCACGGGAAGTCATGGGCGAGTTGGTTGAGCACCCACAACTTGCGTCCCCAACCCAGGAGGTGGACATCGAACGTCATCCACTCGTGGAACACGTCGAGGTACTGCAGGAGTGCGTAGTGTCCGCCTTCCCAAGCGTCGTAGTCCTTGGACACGCCAATGGTGACGGAGTGTGGAAATAGGTCGGGCCTCGCGACTGCTGCCATCTGGTATGCAGTGATGAGACCTTCAAAGCACCTCTCCCACTCCTGTCGCGTCTTGCCTTGAGGCACGAGCATGAACCTCGGGTAGGCATCCATCCAGATACTCTGCCCAGGCCCAAGTAGAAAGGACAACGCCTGTTCAGCACCTTTGATCGTTGCATCACAGTCGAACAACGTATCAGGCAGAACAATCTCAGATGCCCTGATACTCTTCGCCTGGGTTAGGAGAGGCATCATTGACTCGCCACTTGTATTCTCGTGGGCGCCGTTGTCCAGGATGAGAAACGATCCACGCAGGCGCTGGTCGCGATAGAACGCCCGGTAGTCAGGATTGGTGAGCATGTGCGACAGGACCAAGTGGAACCTTGACTCGTAGCAGAAGTCGACCAAGTGAGCAACTGGCGGGATCAGTGCTGCCTTCACTTCTGTCTCCGTTCCCCTTCCTCATGCTCGATGTCGGCGCAGTAGGCGTACCCGGCGATGTCTGTGAGGTTGTCACGCTGGTGCACGCCTGCCTCCCGCATGACCTTGACCGAGACCATCATCATCGAGACGATGTGCGCTGGGATCGGTGGGACAGGCATCCTGAGGTGCTTCGACAGGATGCCTGCCCAAGCAAGGCCCACCGCTGTGTGATCGTCATACGGGTGCTGGTACGTCTCACGTCGAGGCCCGTTGACGATCCTCTGGGCTTCCTCAAGGATCGTCTCGTCCCTCGAGGTCGGGTAGTCAGACATGACGTAGTTCTCGTTTGTGTGCTTCCCGAGTTAGTGCACCTTGACTTCGCTGCTCATGGGTCAAGGCAACAAGCCTGCCTCTGAGATTCTCCTTGGCCTGCTGTCCTTCGGGGGATGCCCAGAATGCTGGGTCGCCACGCCACCCCTGGCCCGGGTGGATAACCTTGTGGCATGCCCGGCATACAGTGAGCCCATTGCTGACATCGAACCTGCGTTCTATATCGTCATCCCATGCTACTACATGGTGAGCGACTAGTTGAGATTCTGCTCCACAACGTTGACAGACCTGATCCCGGGCAATAACTGCCCTGCTCCATGCAATATGTTTAGCACCAGCACGACCGTCTAGTTCTCCCTGGTGGGCTTGACGTCTGTGCTCTGACCAGGGACCTCTAGGCATGGTTCTTCTTCCATTCTTCTGTTGCTGCCTTCCAGTATTCCCGGTCAAGGTACCCAGTGGGGTCACGCCTCCCTGTTGTCTCGATAGCCTCACGACGCTCGACACACGTACCACAGCGCCCACAGTGGATGTCGCCACCCTTGTAGCACGACCAGGTCTCCTCGATCGGGACTCCCAGGTCGAACGCTCGTAGCGCGATCTGCCCCTTGGTGAGGCCCAGGTAGGGTGCCATGATCGCTGGAGTTGGGTCGTCGCGTGTC
>SCTE01000231.1 GCA_004298915.1 Chloroflexota bacterium
ACCGAGTCGAACAGCCCGCACGTGTCCGTGTAGAGCTCCACGACGACCGGCACCGGCTCCGTGCCCGTCCAGCCCATCGGCGCCTCCGCGATCTCGAGGACGCCGCTGCCGGCCGGGAGCTCGAGGCTGTGCGCGGGCTTCTGGCCGGGGGCCACCACGACGTTCACGCGGAGCGTCAAATCCGAGCCGTTCTGGAAGGCGAGCGCGAAGTTGGGTGCCGCGCCGAACGGCTGGCAACCTGCCGCGATCATGGCTGCCGCCAGCAGTCCGACGAGGCACCGCGTGTTGCGCGTTAGTAGGACGGCGGCTGACGCCCCGAGCGTTGTCCGATCCACGGCGGGAGCCTATCACCTCGATCCACGCGGACGGCAAGCGGCGGGCCGTCGCCGGCGTGCCGTTGCCGGTGTGCCGGCCGTCCGGTGAGGCGGGCCTCGCATCGTGGCGGCCGCGCCGCCCGCCCCATTCGCGCCGCCGCGGCCGCGCGCATTCCGGCAGTCCATCCAGCGCGGCCTACAATTCCCGGAATGTCCGTCTACCTGGATCACGCCGCCACCACGCCGCTGCGACGCGAGGCGCTCGACGCGATGCTCCCGTACCTCGGTGAGCAGTTCGGCAACCCGAGTTCCCCGCACGCGTACGGGCGCCGGGCGCGCGCGGCGCTCGACGAGGCCCACGAACGGATCGCCGCGGCCCTCGGGGCCGGCCCGCGGGAGATGATCCTGACCAGCGGCGGCACGGAGGCCCTCAACCTCGCGATCAAGGGCGCGGCCTGGGCCGGCAAGGCACGAGGCTCGCGGATCGTCACGACCGCGATCGAGCATCACGCGGTCCTGCATCCCATCCGGCAGCTCGAGAAGTTCGGGTTCGAGGTGGTCGAGCTTGCCGTCGACCGGTACGGGCGGCTCGATCCCGACGCGCTGACCGCGGCCCTCACGGAGCGGACGATCCTCGTCGCCCTCGGCCACGCCAACAACGAGGTCGGGACGATCCAGGACCTCGCCGAGCTGATCGCACGCGTCCGACGCGACGGCCCGCGCGGATCCCTCGTCGCGATTGATGCCGTGGCATCGGCGCCGTACCTGGCGATCGACGTCGGGGCGCTCGACTGCGACCTGCTGGCGATCGCCGCCCACAAGTTCGATGGCCCGAAGGGCGCGGGTGCCCTGTACCTGCGCGCCGGCACCCACATCCTGAGCCAGCAGCAGGGTGGTTCGCAGGAACGATTCCGGCGCGCCGGCACGGAGGACGTCGCCGCCGCCGTGGGCATGGGCGTCGCGCTCGGCCTGGCCGTCGAGGAACGCGCCGAGGTCGCGGCCCGACTCGCCGGCGGCCGTGATCGGCTCATTGCCGCCCTCACCGCCATCGACGGCGTGGAGCTCACCGGCCACCCGGTCGACCGCCTGCCGGGCCTCGCGTCGATCGTGGCCCGCGATGTCGAGGGTGCTGCGGTCGTCCTGAAACTCGACCTCCTCGATGTCGCCGCGTCCGTCGGGTCCGCTTGCACCACCGGGTCGGCCGAGCCGTCACACGTGCTCCGGGCGATGGGCTTCCCCGACGAGGAGGCCCGCGGGTCGCTCCGCCTCTCGCTCGGTCGGGGCACGTCCGCCGAGGATGTGGAGGTTGCCCTCGACGTCATCCCACGGACCGTGCTGGCGGCGCGCGACGGTGCCCGCCAGGCGGCAGCCGCCCGCCCGCGGTTCGAGCCCGAGACGGCGGTGCCCGGGTGAGCAGGATCCTCGTGGCGATGTCGGGCGGCGTCGATTCATCGGTCGCCGCGGCCCTGCTCCGGGATGAGGGCCATGAGGTCATCGGCGTCTGGATGCGCCTCCATGACGTCGCCGACACGATCTCCGAGTTCAAGAAGAGCTGCTGTTCGCTCGACGCGGCCGAGGATGCCCGACGGGTCGCGGCCCAGCTCGATATCCCGTTCTACGTGCTCAACCTTGAGCGCGAGTTCGACGAGGGGGTCCTCGCGCCGTTCCTCGGCGCCTACCTCGACGGGACGACCCCCAGTCCCTGCGTGGACTGCAACACGACCGTCAAGTTCGGTGCCCTGCTCGGGCAGGCCCGCCACCTGTACGACTGCGAGGCCGTCGCGACGGGGCACTACGCACGTCGGGAGGTCGGTCCGGACGGCCAGGCCCGGATGCTCATGGCCCGGGACGAGGACAAGGACCAGACCTACTTCCTGTACGGCCTGCGCCAGGACCAGCTCCGCGACGCCCGCTTCCCGCTGGGGGCGCTGACCAAGCCCGAGGTCCGGGCCGTGGCCCGTCGACTCGGTCTCGCCACGGCGGACAAGCCCGAGAGCCAGGGGATCTGCTTCATCCCGGATGGCAACGTCCGGTCGGCGCTTCGGACGCGGGCCGGCTGGGAGCCCGAGGCCGGACCGGTGCTCGACGCGGACGGCACGAGGGTCGGGGAGCACAGCGGCGCGGCCGGCTACACGCCGGGCCAGCGCCAGGGCCTGGGCGTTGCGCTCGGCAGCCCACGCTATGTCTCCCGCGTCGACCCCATTTCCAACACGATCACCCTCGGCCGTCGAGAAGACCTCGAGACGACGACGTTCGAGATCGAGGACGTCCGCTTCGTGGCCGAAACGGGACCCGAACACCCGTTCCGGGCCGCGGTGCGCATTCGCCACCGGGCCACGCCCATTCCCGCCTCCGTCGAGCCTGCGGGCGACCGTCGCTGGCGAATCCGCACCGACAGCCCGGTCTGGGCGATTGCCCCGCGCCAGGCCGCGGTCCTGTACGACGGCGAGGCCTGCCTCGGCGGCGGACGGATCGCCCGGCTGGCAGCCCCCGGACCTCGACGGGATCCGGATCGATCCGCCATCGCACCGACGCTGGTGGCAAGCGCGACGTCATGAGCCTGGGTCCGGCGCCGGTCCTGGCGTTGCTCCTGGCACTCGTCCACGTTTCGCTCTACGTGCTCATCCGCGGGTCGGCCGGGCAGCGCCTGCCATGGCTCGTCCTCGCCGCGTTCCTCGGGGCCTGGGCAGGCGATGCCCTCGGCGCGAGGCTCGGGATCGGCTACGTCCTCATCGGTGACTTCCACCTGATCGTGGCGTCGGTCATGGCCTGGGTCGGGATCGCCGGCGTCGCGATCGTGGCGATCCTCGGGCCGCAGCCGGTGCCGGGCGGCGCCGAGCCGGTCATCCGGACCACCGGCCTGTCGAGTTCGCGCTTTCGTCGTGTCCGTGCACGGCCCGACGGGGTCCCCGGGACCGAGGCGCAGGCATCGCTCGGCGACGTCCCGGCCGAGGAGCCGCCACCATGGCCGGACCGGGCAGCCGACCGCCATGCCGATCTCGACACCGATCTCGACTCCGAGCTCGAGGATCCGGCATGAACGAACATCCACGAGAGCCCGACGCGAACGAGCCAGGGACCCGGGACGTCGACCGGCGCAGCCATTCCGCCTGGGGAGGCTTCACGCGCGGGCTCTCACTCGGCGCGCTCGTCGGCGCGGCGATCGCCGGGTCGGCGATCTGGGAGCGCCTGCGCAAGCGCGACGAACCGACACCGGACGAGCCAGTCGATCGAGACGTCGACGCCGGCTGAGCGCGACGCACCGTCGCCAGGCCGTCGGCGGCGGTGCGGCGTGGCCGCCGGTGGGTCCGCCTCGGCTACCATTGCGCCCGATGGAGACCCCCGCCCCGAAGCGTGATCCGAGGATCGCGCCGCTGCCCGCCGCCGAGATCCGCCGACGCTTCGTCGAGTTCTTCGCCGAGCGCGGCCATGTGCCGGTGCCCAGCGCCAGCCTGGTCCCTGCTGGGGATCAGACGCTCCTCTTCACGAACTCGGGGATGGTCCAGTTCAAGGACGCGCTGTCCGGGGCCGAGACCCGGAGCTACAACCGGGCCGTGGACTACCAGCGCTGCCTGCGGGTCGCCGGCAAGCACAACGACTTCGAGGAGGTCGGGCGGACGCCGCGTCACCACACGCTGTTCGAGATGCTCGGCAACTTCAGCTTCGGGGACTACTTCAAGCCCGACGCCATCCGCTG
>SCTE01000232.1 GCA_004298915.1 Chloroflexota bacterium
GCCGTCGTTTCGGTACAGGGCAGCCGGGCCATCGCCGCCGGCCAGGTACAGGTCCGGCAGGCCATCCTCGTTGCAGTCGAGCACGGCGACGCCGCCGCCGACCGACGCCGTCACGCCACCGGTGTAGCGATGGGCGATCCCGCTCGAGGCCGTTTCCAGGGTGAATCGCGGCGGGTCGGCTGCGGACGTCGGGGTCGGCGTCCGGGTGAGCAGGACCGCGCCGGCCAGGCCAGCCCCGACGATCACCGCGCCACCGGCGAGGATGGCACGGCGCCGGTTCATTGCTGCCTCATGAACCGGCGGTGCCCGTGAAATACCGCTGTGCCAGCGCCCACGCCGCGATCCCGCAGGCCGAACCGATCCGACGTCCGGTGAAGTCGTCGGCCTGGATGTGGATTCCGCCCCAGAGTCGCGATTGACCGGCCTGGTCCGAGGCGTCGTAGTACGTCGCCCATTCGAGCCGGATGTCGGTCGTCGGGCCCTTCTCGAACTTGAGCGAGCCGGCCGCGATCGTGTAGCCGCTCGCTCCGCCCGGGAAATAGGCGCTGCCGGTGAACCCGGTCAGGACCTCGGCCGCGGCACGGCTGAACGAACTGTGCCCGGAGGCATAGCCCGGGAACGATGGCGTCACGAACGTCGGGAGCTGATAGGGGACCCAGGTCTCGGCGAGGATCCAGCCCACGCCGCCGACGTTTGCCTTGGGATCGAGCGGGTTGCCCTGCCAGGCCCGGATCGCGATGTGGCCGATCGCGCCGGACAGGTCCGCGTGGCGCTGCCCGGGTGCGGCACTCTCCGCGGTGACGACCTCGATGAGCCCGGGGACGAGCGGCAGGCCCTCGGGGTTGTAGGACGGTCCACCCGGGTCGCTCGACTGGCCGAGCGTTCCCATGTAGCGGATGAGCGAAATGGGCCGGCTCGAGTCGTAGTGGCCCTTGAGGCCCCAGGCGGCGATCGCCGCATCATGCACCGCGCCGTTGAGCGCGAGGTAGAGCTTGACGTCCCATTCGAGCCGCCCGACCTGCGGCCCGGTCCCGCCGATGTGGAGGTTCGGGTCGAGCTCGTCGGAGACGAGGTTTGCCAGCACGTTCCAGTGACCAGGTGGCGTCTCGGACTTCGGCCCGTCTGCCCAGAACTCGGCCATGACCCGCCCGAAATCCGCCCGATTTACGACATCGGTCGGGTACGCCTCGCCGGTCGCCGGATTGATCGGATGGCCCTGCCCGTCGTTCGCGCCGAGCGAGTTGTTGCCGAGGGCGCCCGGGGAGATGTCGATCGTCGTCGGGTCACGTGGGTCGAGGTAGCTGCTGTCGCGGATGACCTGGACCAGTTCGTCCTTGAGCTCGCCGTCCGAGGCCGGGTCCCCGACCCTTGGCGGCGGCCCCGGGTCGATCGGCGTGCCATTGGGTCCCCCGGGCGGCAGGGCGAAGCTCGTCACGTGGCCCCATTGCGTGCCGACGGCCTGCTGGACCCCGTTGGTCACCGGGATCCCGTTCTGGGAGATCATGTGGGCGATCTGGAGGGGCTGCCAGCGGTTCGGGTCGGCCATGTGGCCGCTCGCCCCGCCATCGACGACCAGTGGTTCGTTGACCGGCTTGTAGCCCGGCGGTCCATAGCCACCCGCCTCGTTCGAGCCATCGACCTTGCCGGCCGCGAGGATCGTGTCCCCGATCCGGTTGCCCACGGCCGCGGGCGTGTTGCCGAGCGCGAGCGTGGCACCGAGCGGGTAGCACAGGCTGTCCATGACGTCGGCGAATTCGGACAGTGACGCGTCGCCCCCGACGGACTTGATGAAGCGCGCGCTGAGGACCTTGTACGCGGCGTAGCTGATGGCTTCGCGACGGGCCGCCTCGACATCGGCGGCCGTGTGCTTTTCCGTCACGAAGACGCCTCGTGCGATCGGGTCGTAGGCCGCCCAGGCGTCCCACATGGCTGCCGAGAGATGGAACAGGTTCCGGGCATGGAGCGGCGGGTTCGGGAGAGCCCGCCGGATCGCATCGAGGAGTGCCTCGTCCCATCGTCGCGCGACCGACCACTCGGGGTGGTTCGCAGGGGCGGGGCACGGCGGCGACGATTCCCACGGCCGCTTGACGGCGACGAACAGGCCGGTGCCCACGACGGCGACCGCGAGGACGAGGAACGCGACGGCGCGTGGCCGATTGCCGGTCATCTGCGACTACCGGGAAGCGCCGCTCGAGCCGTCGGCCGCCGCGAAGAGGCGTTCGATGACCCGCAGGTTCGCGATGGCGTCCGACGGCGGCACCGGCACCGGTCGGCTGTCGAGGACGGCCGCGGCCAACAGTCCGGCCTGGATCGCGTATTGATCGGCCGCGTCGAAGGTCAGCGTTTCGATCGCCGGGGCGACCGGCGGATCCCCGCCTTGCGCGAGCCGTATCGAGACGGGCAGATGGGGCGGGATGTTGAACGGGATGTCCAGCGAGATCCGGCCCTCGGTTCCGTAGATGTGGACCCGCTGGTCGTCCTCCGCCCGGGTCGAGCAGGTGAAGGTCGAGACACCATCCTCGAATTCGAGGAGTCCGCTCGTCATGACGTCGACCCCGGACGCCGGATCCCGAACGATCGACGCCTCGACACGTCGCGGCTCGGCGTCGAAGAGCATGCGCGACAGGTTGACGTTGTAGCAGCCGATGTCGAACAGCGCGCCACCACCGTACTCGCGGATGTTCCGGATGTTGGCGGGATCGTCGTTGAAGTACGAGAACCAGCTCTGGATCGCGACGAGGCGCCCGATCCGGCCGGCCGCCACGAGCTCGCGGACCGCGACCCACGACGGATGGTGGCGGTACATGAACGCCTCCATCAGGACCACGCCGGCAGCGGCGCACGCCTCGACCATCCGTTCCGCGTCTCGGGCGGTCATCGCCAGGGGCTTCTCGCACAGGATGTGCTTGCCCGCGCGCGCCGCGGCGATGGTCCACTCGGCATGGACGTGGTTGGGCAGCGGGATGTAGACGGCGTCGATGCCGGGGTCGGCGAGGAGCGCCTCGTAGGACCCGTGGACACGAGGGATTCCGAGGGCCGCGGCCGCGGACCGTGCCCGCTCGACATCTCGCGACGCGATGGCCACGACCGTGGACCGGTCGGCCGCCTGGATCCCGGGGATGACCTTCTTGCGGCCGATGTCGGCCGTTGACAGGATCCCCCAGCGAAGGTCGGTCATCGGGCCTAGCCCCAGGACGTCTCGGTCACCGGGCGGAGATTGACCTCGAGGAGTCGATGGTTGCGCGGGCGAGTGACCACGAAGAGGACCACGTCGG
The DNA here is from genome assembly GCA_004298915.1 of Chloroflexota bacterium. Lineage (GTDB taxonomy): Bacteria > Chloroflexota > Limnocylindria > Limnocylindrales > CSP1-4 > UBA5189. Next base: position 3,276 of record SCTE01000232.1, read on the forward strand.
CGACGTCGTCGGGCGTCATCATGCCGGCCAGCTGGGGCATGTCCCGCGTGCGCCCGTGGCCCATGGCAAAGTCCGTGGCCACGCCTCCGGGGCAGACGCTGGTGCAGCGAACGCCCTGCTCGCGCAGCTCGTGGTCGAGCGCCCGGGTCATCCCGACCTGGGCGAACTTCGAGGCGGAGTACGCGACCTCGTACGGCAGGCCGCGCCGGCCGGCCTCGCTGGCGATCGTGACGATGTCGGCCGCATCGCTCTTGAGCAGTTCGGGGAGAGCCGCCCGGACGGCGTAGAGCGCGCCCTTCACGTTGACATCGATCATCTCCTCGAGGTCCGCCTCCGGGAGCTCGAGGTAGGCGCCGTAGGCCCCGACCCCGGCATTGACGACGAGGATGTCGAGGTGCCCGAATCGATCGACGGTCGCGGCGACCATCCTCGTCAGCGAGTCGAGACTCCGGACGTCGCACTGCTGGGCGAACGCGCCCTCGATGCCGGGGTTGTCGCCGCTCCGAGATGCCACCGCGACCTGGGCGCCCGCCCCGGCCAGTGCCCGAGCGGTCGCGGCGCCGATGCCGCGACTCGCGCCCGTCACGAGGGCGACACGTCCGTTGAGTGCGTTCATGGGTTCGGTCCTCCTGGTCCCGCGGGGTTCTGGATCACGGCCCGCGACCGGGCTGACAGTTGCTCGCGGGGTACGCTCGAGGCCCTTCGGCGGCGAATCTTCCCGCGCTGGTTGCGAATTGGTGGAGAACCCGCTTGACACCGCTGGCTTCCATCGACGAGCCTAGCACAGACATTTGCAAGAGAGGAACACAAACTGGTGTTTGTTGGTCGCGATGAGGTCGGCCTGCGGAGTGAGACGGTTCGCCGGGCGAACCTGAGCGCCATCGTCCGCGAGCTCCATCTCCGTGGTTCGTTGTCCAGATCGGAGCTGGTCGCGTGGACGGGACTGACCCGAAGTGCCATCCGCTCGCTGGTCGGCGACCTCGTCGCGGGCGACTTCGTGGTCGAGGAGCCGGCCGTCCGTCTCGGGACGCCGGGTCGTCCCTCGCCCCAGGTCCGCCTGGTTGCCGACAACATCGTCGTGATCGCCCTCGAGATCGCCGTCGATTCCCTGGCCGTGGCGCTCGTCGGGTTGGGCGGCCAGGTCCACTGGAAGGATCGCGTCGATCGGCCGCGCGCCCACTCGACGGTCGACGACATCGTGTCCGATCTCCATGAGCTGGTGGACCAGGCGATGGCCCAGCGTCCATCCGACGATGCCCCGATCGGGATCGGAGTCGCGGTCGCCGGGCTGGTTCGGCCAGCCGACGGCGTGGTGACGGTCGGACCGAACCTGGGCTGGATCGACGTTCCGCTCGGCGAGCGTCTGACCGCCGCACTCGGCCTCCACGCCCCGGTGTCCGTGGCGAACGAGGCGGACCTCGGCGCCCTGGCCGAGATCCGACGCGGCGCCGCGCGCGGCTCG
>SCTE01000233.1 GCA_004298915.1 Chloroflexota bacterium
TCGTTGCCCCATGCCTCGAAGCCGTGGACCAACGTCTCGGTGTCGCTGTGGTCGGTAACGAACGTATGCCCAAGGGCTATGAGATCACGGCGTAGCTCGAGATGGTTGTAGATCTCGCCGTTGAAAACGATGCAATACCGGCGTTGCTCGTCCCACATGGGCTGGTGTCCCCCTGTGAGGTCAATGATGCTGAGCCGCCGCATCCCGAGGCCGCACGTGTCGTCAATGAATGCGCTGCCTTCGTCGTCGGGCCCGCGATGGGCAATCGAGTCCGTCATTGCCTGCAGGAGTCGCCCTGAGGGTTTGCGATCGAACGAAACAAGACCCGCGATACCGCACATCTCGCGTCAGTTCGCAGGTATGGGGGAGCGGAGGATAGCCAAGTACGCTCGCTCGATCTGATCGACGATGTGCTCGATCGGATAGGTGGCGGCGACATGTTTCGCTCCGGCGTCGGCGATCGCGGTCCTGCGCGGCCCATCCTGGATCAATCCGATCAGCGCGGAGGCGAGCTGATCGGTGGCGCCGATATCGACCAGGACTCCAGTAAGACCATCTGTGATCATCGAGGGAACGGCCGCCACCTTCGTTGCTACGACCGCCATCCCCGAAGCCATGGCTTCGAGGACGACGTTGGGCATTCCATCGGCATGCGAAGGATGGGCGTATATGTCGCAGGCGCGGTAGTAGTCGAAGACGCGCGGCGTCCAGCCGCGAATGATCGTTCGACGTGTGTCCGGGAGAGGACCTGCCGGCGCATCGAGGGCCGGTTCTCCGACGACCACCAGGGTCGCCCCCATCGTCTCGTCGACCGATCGCCATGCCTCGAGGAGATCCAGGATCCCTTTGTAGCGGGCAAAGCGGCCGACGTACAGGACGAGTACATCTTGAGTCGGGAGATTGAGGCTACGACGGAGGGCGCTGCGTTCGACGGCATCGGCGACGCGGAAGACCGAAGTGTCCAGTCCGTTGGGAACGCGGATGACACGTGCGGCAGGAACGTCCAGCGCCGCCACATCCTGTGCGATCTCGTCGGACATCACTTGGACGCGCGCCGCTGAGCGAATGCCCACATACCGGGTGGCCCAGGAGACTCTGCGCATCCGGAAGATTTCACCTTTCGCTCCACCCGTCGCGATCTTGACATACCGGGGGACGCGCAGAATCTTGCCAGCGATGGCCGCGACATCTGCCTGCAGGTTGGCCAGGTGGATGTGGAAGATATCGAAGCGACGCCCGTGACGCAGGAGCCAGATCGCGAGCAGTGGCAGGTACGTGATTGTGCGGAGATAGCGGCCCTGTACGCGTGGGAGTCGGTGTATAGCTACGCCCGAGATCGGACCCGAGCGCGTGCCTGGAGCCCTCGGCGTCACGACCTCAACGATGTGTCCACGTTGCGCGAGGCTCTCGGCCTGCAAGCGCGCCTGCCGCTCCGCCCCGCCAACCGGCCCAGGCTCGTAGCCGAGCGTCAAGAACAGGACGCGTAGTTGGCGTTCCATTACAAGAACACGACAGCGAGATGCACGAGGCCCGGAACGAGTTCATCGATCGGCCCGGCGCGTCGATAGACATATTGGATATGCCAAGAGGAATTCGGGCCGGGAAGCACAACCCGCGTGGCCGGGCTCGTACTTACTCGCACGATGAAGAGCGAGGCGGGGAACCCTGCCCCATCACAGTCCCAACGGATCGGGCCTGCCCAGTCCGCTTCCTGGCTCCGCGCGGCGATCCGCCGGCAGCGAGCAACGACCTTGTCCTGCAATGGATCGGCTCTCGCGAGCGCGTGGAGCTCATCAAATGCCGACTGATTGCCCGACCACGCCTCGACCTCGAGGACAGCGACGTGCCCGAATCTCCCTTCGACCTTGCTCGCCAGCGCGCGTGCGATATCCAGTCGCCCGGCCTCGAGCGCAAGTTGGTAGCCGGTTGAAGGGGGCAAGGAATTGAGCGCAATGGTGACCGCGGCGTCGTAGACGTCGGCACGTAGTGGGTTCTGCCAGTAGGGATCGCTTACAAATCCGGGAGCTGCTTCAAAGGCGGCGGCGAGTGCGGTAATCGCGCCCTCGTGGTCTCCGAGCTCGGCGAGGATTGATGACACATTGAATGCGATCTGGGGTTGCTGGTAGCCGAGACGCATCGCCCGCATGAGCGAGGCACGGGCGCCGTTGACGTCACCGAGATCCGTGTCGAGTCGGGCAACGTTGAGCCAGGACGTCGGAAAGTCGTCCGCTCGTGCGCTTTCAAGCATGAAGTCGCGGGCGGCTTGGATGTCACCAACGTGTGCCGCGCTGAGGCCCGCAGTGAAGCGGTAGGCAGGGATGCCCGGATCGGTCGCGACTGCATCCGTGCTGAAACT
>SCTE01000234.1 GCA_004298915.1 Chloroflexota bacterium
GGGCCATGCCACCTTCTGCATCGTGCTCGTCTACAACAATGTCGTCGCCCGCGTTCGCCGAACGGGTCGCTCCCTCGAGGAGGCCTCGGCCGACCTCGGGGCCGACAACTGGCAGACGTTCCGGCGCGTCACCTTCCCGGCGATCCGGTCGGCCATGCTGGCCGGCGCGCTCCTCGCGTTCGCGCTCTCGTTCGACGAGGTCATCGTGACGATCTTCACCGCCGGCGGGGTCACCACGCTGCCGATCTGGATCTTCCAGAGCTTCCGGCTGGCCAACCAGGTCCCGCTGGTCAACGTGGCCGGCCTGGCGGCGATCCTCCTGTCGGTGATCCCGGTCTTCATCGCGTCGCGCCTGACGACCGACGCCTCCGCAGCGGGTCGCGCCTGATCGCGTCGGCTAGGATCACCCCATGCCCGACACCATCGACTTCGCGGAGGCCCGTCGCACGCTCGAAACCGAGGCCGCCAACCTGCGGGCCTCGCTCGGCGTGCCGATCGAGGGCCCGGGACAGATGACCTACGGGTCGCAGGCTGCCGCGGCCACGCACGTCTTTGAGCAGCAGCGGGACCTCGCCCTGCGTGACCACGAACGGGCCCAGCTCGCGCTCGTTGAAGACGCCCTGGCCCAGATCGAGGCGGGCACCTACGGGACCTGCAGCACCTGTGGCCGGGCGATCGCCTCCGAGCGTCTGCTGGCCATTCCGTGGGCAGCCACCTGCATCGAGTGCGCCCGCAACCCCACGCGATGACGCGGTTCATGGTCCTCGACCGCCGCCGGGATCCGACGGCCGCGGACCCTTCGCCGCCCGAACCGGCGCTCGTGACCTTCGACGACATCCGGGCCGCTGCCGGCAGGTTGCGTGGCATCGCCCTCCATACGCCGCTCGTCACGTTCGACGCAGGCCCGCCACCCATCCTCCTCAAGGCCGAATCGCTCCAGCCGATCGGGGCGTTCAAGATCCGGGGCGCCTACAACGCCATCGCCCAGTTGAGCGAGGAGGAACGCGCGAGGGGCGTGGTCACCCACTCGTCCGGCAACCACGCCCAGGGCGTGGCACGGGCCGCCCGCCTGCTCGGCGTCCGGGCGACCGTCGTGATGCCCGAGGATGCCCCATCGATCAAGCGGGCCCGGGTCGAGGCGGATGGCGCCACGATCGTCACGGTCGGGGTCGAGAGTGGGGCCCGCGAGGAGATGGCATCGCGCCTGGTCGCCGAGCGGGATCTCATCCTGATCCCGCCCTACGACGATGATCGCGTGATCGCCGGCCAGGGCACGTGTGGTCTCGAGATCGCCGAGGATGTGCCGGACCTCGCCCTGGTGCTGGTTCCGATCGGCGGAGGCGGGCTCGCGAGCGGAGTCGCCGCGGCCGTCCAGGCCGTCCGACCCGACGCCCGGATCGTCGGGGTCGAGCCGGAGCTCGCCGCAGACGCCGCCGAATCCCTGGAGCTGGGGCGGATCGTCCGCTGGGACGGCCAGGCGACGGCCCGGACGATGGCCGACGGGACCCGGACCCAGGCGATCGGGGCGCGACCATTCGCCCATCTCTCCCGGTTGCTCGACGGAGTCATGACGGTCTCGGAAGCGGAAATCGCGCGGGCCGTCGGTCTCGCGGCCGAGCGATCGCGGCTCGTCGTCGAGCCCTCGGGGGCCCTGGCCATCGCAGCGGCGGCGTTCCACGCGGAGGAACTCGGCTTCGGGTCGCTGACCGGGACGGTCGTGGCCGTGGTCAGCGGCGGCAACGTGGATCCCGAGCGCTACCGCTCGCTCCTGGCGGCGCCCGGATCCGGCTGATCGGGTCCCATGGCCGACCGGCGGGCTCGGAAGGCGACTTCGCGCTCCCGGATGGCGGCTCGCTCCAGATCCGTCCGACGGTCGACCGCCGCTGACGATAGCGATTCGCTCCGCATCCAGCCCGCCACGACGGCCAGCGTCGCGAGCAGGAAGATCACGTCGCCGACGAACCACATGATCCCGGCGGCGAGTCGTTGGTCGGCCAGGGCATCGATCCCGTACGGGGCCCCGAGGGTCGCGTAGTGCTCGTACAGGGGGCTCTCGGCGAACAGGATCGCCATCGCCAGGAACGACCCCTGCGGCAGCTGGAGGAAGACATAGGCGATCCGGGCAGGGTAGCTCATCCGCCTCGGCGCGGGATCAACCGCTACCAGCGGCCACCAGAACAGCAGCCCGGACGCGAGGAACAGCAGGTGCTCGAGATCGTGGAGGACGGGATTCTCGAGTGATTCGTTGAACACGGTCGAGAAGTGGGTGCCCCACATGACCGCCGCGAACACCAGCCAGGCCACGACGGGGTGGCCGATCACCGCCACGGGGCGGCTGTGGAGAACCGGTAGCAGGAACCGCTGGCGGGTTGCCGGCGAGGCGGCTCGAAGCAGCTGGGTGATCGGAGCCCCGTAGGCGAGGAGGGGAGGCGCGATCAGCGTCAGCAGCAGGTGCTGGACCATGTGCAGCGAGAAGAGCGTGGTGTCGTAGCGAGCCAGGCCCGACTGGAGCGCGACGGCGATGACGGCGAGCCCGGCCAGGAACGACCATCGCTGCCGCCGTGGTACGTGGTGCTCGGGGTGACGCCGATCGATCGATTGGACGAGCAGCCACCAGCCGATCGCCGCGACCAACAGTCCAAGGGCCACGAGTGGCTCGAGCTCCCAGCCGATGAGCAGGTTCGTCACATCGGGCGCTACGTCCGGTGCAATCCCATGAGCGGCAAGGGTGCCCGGACCGGCCAGCCACGCGCCCGCGCCGACCACGACCGACCAGGCCAGCCGGCGAATTCGGTACGCTGAAGGCTCCACGCGCCCATGGTCCCACGGTCTCGCGCGGAGCACCCGCGAGACGCGGGACCCTCGGGTATCATGGCCAACGGCTCGCCCGATGAGGGTGGCCCCGAATCGCGCCCCGCCGGTGTCCGTCCCGACCTCCGGCATCGTCACCTTCATCGTTCCGAGGACAGCCGATGTCGACTAGCCCCAGGAAGCGGCCCGCGCCCGACGCGCTCGTGGCCGGCCTGGTCGTGGTGATCCTGGTCGCGCTCGTCGCCGCCGTCTTCCTGACCGGTGCCGGGCGATCGCTCTACCCGCCTGAAGCTGTCACCGAGCAGGGTCGCGAGGTCCGCGGTCTCTACGACATCGTCTTCGCGATCGCAATCGCCATCTTCCTGCTCGTCGAAGGGCTGATCATCTGGAGCGTGCTGCGGTATCGCCGCCGCCCGACGGATACGGAGCTGCCGGTCCAGACCCACGGCAACAACCTCGTCGAGGTCATCTGGACCGTCATTCCGACGGCGATCGTCCTGTACATGTTCGTGATCTCCTGGCAGACGCTCAATCACGTCGATGCCGTGAGCGCCCGGCCCGACATCCGGATCCATGCCATCGCCGGCCAGTTCCAGTGGCAGTTCGAGTACCTCGACCAGGACGGCAAGAAGGTGGCCACCCAGCTGGCCCCCGAGTACAGCGTCGACACCGGGCTCGGCGGCATGGCCGTGCCGGTCGGCCGATCCGTCCAGGTCACGCTCGACAGCCCCGACGTCATCCATGCCTTCTACGTGCCGCGCTTCCTGTTCAAGCGGGACGTCGTGCCGGGCCAGACCAATACGTTCGAGTTCACCGTCGATGCCACCGAAGCCGGCCAGGTCTTCCGCGGCCAATGCGCCGAGCTGTGCGGCACCGGCCACCGGAGGATGCTCTTCTCCGTGATCGCCCTGTCCCAGGCCGACTACGACACGTGGCTGAGCGCACTGGTCGAGAAGTCGAATGCGACCCCGCCGCCGCTCCCGAGCGGCACGGTCCTCAACGTCACCGCCGAGGGGATCAAGTTCGACACCGCCAGCCTCGAAGTGCCGGCGGACGCCCCGTTCGCCATCGCGTTCACAAACAAGGATCCGGCGGGAGTGACCCACGACATCGACGTCCGGGATTCGGGCGGCACGGTCGTCGAGAACGAGGACGTGATCCCCGGCGGGACGAGCACGAACTACGCGATGAACCCGCTGCCGGCCGGCACGTACACCTTCTTCTGCTCGATCCATTCGAACATGACCGGCACCCTGACCGTGAAATAAGGAAACCGGAATGGCAACCCACGCGCTGAATCCCGCAACCGCGACCTACTCCAGGGGGCTCCTGTACGACTGGTTGACGACGACCGATCACAAGAAGATCGGGATCATGTACGTCATCAACTCGTTCGTGTTCTTCCTGATCGGCGGGATCCTTGCCCTCGTGGTCCGGACCGAGCTTGCGGCGCCCGGCCTCCAGTTCCTGACCGACGAGCACGTGTACAACGAGATGTTCACGA
>SCTE01000235.1 GCA_004298915.1 Chloroflexota bacterium
GCTGGCAGGCGCACGAGATCCGCTGGAGCCATCCCCGGCTGGCGCCGCGTCGTTTTCCCGTGCCCGCCTGGGACGGCGGCCCGCTCTTGAGCCGGCGCCTCTTCCTGGCCTCCGAGCAGGGCTTCGGCGACACCATTCAGTTCCTGCGCTACGTGCCCGAGACGATCCGCCGCGGCACCCGCGTCGTCCTCGACGTGCCGGCCCCGCTCGTCGGCCTCGCCCGCACCATCGAAGGCATCGAACGGCTGATCGCGAGCGGCCAGCCCGTGCCCCAAGTCGATCTCACCCTCCCGCTGATGAGCCTGCCGCTCCGCCTCGGGCCGGACGCGCCGCCGCCGCCGCCGCCCTACCTCGCCGCCGATCCGGACCGCCGCGCCCGCTGGCGAGAGAGGCTCGCGGGCGACCCACGGCCCAAGGTCGGCATCGCCTGGGCCGGCAACCCGGGCATGCGGAACGACCGCCGCCGCTCGCTCGACGAGGCGGCGCTCGAGCCCCTCCTCGGCATCGACAGCGTCTCCTTCGTCTCGCTCCAGAAGGAGCGGGCGCCGCCCTCGGCCTGGCTCGATGCCGCCCCCGATCTCGCCGACTTCGCCGACACCGCAGCCTTGATCTGCGAGCTCGACCTGGTGATCGCCGTCGACACGGCGGTCGCCCATCTCGCCGGCGCGCTGGCGAAGCCCGTCTGGGTGCTGCTGTCGCCGGCGGCGGACTGGCGCTGGCCCCGAGGGCCGCGCACGCCCTGGTATCCGAGCGCGCGCCAGCTCTGGCGCGATCCCGAGGGCGACTGGGGGACGGCGATCGCTAAGATCGCCCGGCGCCTTTCAGCCACGCCGCTCGATCGCGAGGCGGATTTCCGATGACGGCGGCCAGCCTCCACGACGAGGGCATCGCGCTCTGGCGGGCCGGCCGCCTCGACGACGCCCTCGACCGCCTCGGGCGCGCCGTCGACCTGGCGCCGGAGACGGCGCGATATCGGACCGGCTTCGGATTGGCTCTGGCCGGGCTCGGCCAAAATGCCGCCGCCGCCCAGGCGTGGCGGACGGCGCTCACGCTCGATCCGTCGGAGTCCCATGCGCTGGTCAATCTCGCCAATGCCGGCCGTGCCCTCGATGCCGCCCACGCGCGGCGCCTCTACCGCCGGGCGCTGGCCATCCGCGCGGCCGATCCCGCCGCGCTCGGCAATCTCGGCGGCCTCGAGGAGAGGGAGGGGCGAAGCGCGTCGGCGCTTCGCCTCTACCGCCAGGCGCTCGGTCTCGACCCGCAGATCGCCGAGCTCTGGTCCAACCTCGGCGCCGCCCGCCACTGGCAGGGCCGGCTCGCCCCCGCCCGCCTGGCCCTCGACCGCGCCGTGGCGCTGGCGCCCGCCTTCGCCGAGGCGCGCTGGAACCGGGCTTTGACCCGGCTGCTCGCGGGCGACTGGCCGGGCGGCCTCCGCGACCACGAAGGGCGCTGGCGGCGCCCGGGCGTCGTCGTTCCCGATTTCCGCCTGCCGCGCTGGCAGGGCGAGCCGCTCGCCGGCAGGCGCATCCTGCTGTGGGGCGAGCAGGGCTATGGCGACGCCATCCAGTTCGCGCGTCTCGCCGCCGTCGTGCGTGCCAGGGGCGCCAAGGTGACGCTCGCCTGCCGGCCGCGCCTGAAGCGTCTGTTCGGATCGCTCGCCGGCGTCGATCGCGTCGTCGGCTTCGGCGAGGCGTTGCCAAAAGCCGATCTCGAGGCGCCGCTGATGAGCCTGCCGCTGCTCCTCGAGCTCACGCCTCCCGCGATGGCGACGGCGCCTTATCTCGCGGCCGCGCCCGAGGACATCCGACGCTGGCAGGCGTTGCTGCCGTCGGGCCGGCCCAGGATCGGCATCGTCTGGGCCGGCAATCCGGCGCATCAGCAAGACCGCCTGCGCTCGCTGCCCTCAGATGCGCTGGCGCCGCTCTGGAAGCTCGATCGCGTCTCTTTCGTCTCGCTCCAGCACGAGGGCCAGCTCGACGATCTCCCGGCGTGGCGGCCGCCGGATGCGGTCGATCTCGCCGATGCCGCGGCCGAGATCGCCTGCCTCGACCTGGTGATCGCCGCCGACACCGCGGTCGCCCACCTCGCCGGCGCGCTGGGGAAGGCGGTATGGATCCTGCTCGCCCATGTGCCGGACTGGCGCTGGGGGACGGATGGAGAGACGACGCCGTGGTACGCCTCGGCCCGGCTGTTCCGCCAGAGGAGTCCCGGCGATTGGGATGAGGTGATCCGACGCGTCGCCGCCGCGCTCGAGGAACGCTTCCCGCCGCACGCCGGCAGCCGATGACCGCCGACGCGCTGCATGGCGAGGGGATCGCGCTCTGGCGCTCGGGCCGCCTCGACGACGCCCTCGATCGGCTCGGCCGCGCCGTCGACCTCGTGCCGACGGAGCCGGCCTATCGCAACAGCTTCGCCCTCGTGCTCGCCGCGCGCGGCCAAGACGCCGCCGCCGCCTCAGCCTGGCGGGCGGCGCTGGCGCTCGACCCCGCGCTCCCGGCGCTCTGGTCCAACCTCGGCGAAAGCCGGAAGAACACCGCCGCGACCGCCGCCGTCGCCTATGGCCGGGCGCTGGCCGCCGACCCTCACACCGCCGCGACCGCCAACAACCTCGCCAACCTCCGCCTCGCCGCCGGCCAGACGGCCGCGGCCGTAGAG
>SCTE01000236.1 GCA_004298915.1 Chloroflexota bacterium
GCGGATTCGTTTGCACGTGCATGACGAGGGCGCGGTTCGACGCGTCGCGCGGCCACATCTTCGCGTAGCGCGGGAGACCCATCGTGTTGACGGTCTCGAGGAAGTCCGCCGGCGAGTAATGCAGCAGGTAGAGATCGGGCACGCCGACCGGAAAGAAGATCGCCTTGTCGGCAGGGATGAAGCTCGTGCCGCCGCGATACTCGACCCAGAGGATATCGCCCCACTCGAACGGCTTGCGGACGTTGCCGCCGCGGAGGAACGCGCCGACGGTGCCGGCGGTGCCGGTATCGGTGAAGCGCTGGAAGGAGTCGTAGACCTCCTTGTTCGCGGTGAAGTCGTCGAAGAATTCCGGCGAGCAGAACGCGACGATCGCGCGCGGGGACACCGCGCCGAGGTTGTCCTGGATCTTCCGCACGATCCCATTGCACTTGCGCTTGACGGCGCCGTTGGCCGGGCTCGTCGCGGTGAGATCGAACGCGACCTCCGTCTCTTGCGAGACGCCGAAGGCGGTGAACTGGTTCAGGATCACCCGCGTGTTGTCGGAGTCGTAGATGATGCCGCGAAGCGCGCCGACGAGCTTGTGCTCGACGGTGCCGTCCATGTTGCGCGCCATCCGCCCCATCCGTCGCACGACCTCGGCCTGGATGGTCTCGAGCTGCGACTGATTGCCGAACGGGCGGATGTTCTGGATGGAGTCGGCCGTCAGCGGGGCCTCGACGGGAATGTGTGGCACGTCGAAGCTGCGGACGGTCGGCTTCTCGAACGTCTCGATCGGGGGCGGCGCACCGCGCTCGCTCGTCGGATAGAGCGTGAAGGTGCCGCTCAGCTCCTCGACGCTGACGCGCGTCGTCGGAATCGGCACCGCCTCGAAGATGCCCATCTCGCCGGCCATGCCCGGCGCGTAATCCTCCTTGAGGATCGAGCGCGTGAGCGCCTGCCAGCCGAAGAGCCCTTCGTTTCCCAGGATGTCGCTGATGAGATCCATCGTCCTTCTCCCCTTCCGCGCCGCCTCAGCGGGCGATGATCCCTTGTGCCTTCAGCTGCGCGAGCGCGGCCGTCTTCTGATCCGACGTCGCACCCGCGGGCCAAATGAGCTTCACCGCGATGACGACGGCATCCCGCACGTGCGCGACGCCGCGCGCGTCCGCCGCGGACGCGTCGACCGGCCCGTAGAGAATGCCCGCCGCCTTGTCGGCGCCGACCGTCGACGAAAAGTCGATGGCGCGCACCTTGAGCGAGCCAGCGCCCACGACGATGTCGAAGCCGTCGCCGCTGATGAAGTCGGCCGACCCGTCCTGCAGCGTGAAGCCGAGGCCGCCCGCCGAGAACGCGACCCCGACGGTGCCGGTGCCGATCTCGATGCCGCCCGGATCCTCGACCGCGAACTTCCCGGCGTTGGTGCCCGGCTCGACGACGGTCAGCTTGTACGTGCCGACCTGCGCCCCGGCGCCGACGGTCGGCGCGGCCGCCATCGTGCCATTGCCGGTGTTCCCGGCGAATGCCGTCGCCGTGGCCGGCGTCGCGAGGCCGATCGCGCCGAGCACGGCGCCCGGCAGAAGAGTCTGCCCGGAGAGGACCGTGACGGCCTCCCTGGATCGGTCACCGGGC
>SCTE01000237.1 GCA_004298915.1 Chloroflexota bacterium
CTTGAACGCCATTCCCGGCATCACCTGTATCCAGCCGCACGCCGCGTTCTACGTCTTTCCGGAGATCACGGCCACCGGTCTCGACGGCGCGGAACTGGCCGATCGACTGCTCAATGAGGCCGGTGTCTGTGTCCTTGCCGGCACGGCCTTCGGGCAGGTCGGCCGGAACCACATCCGGATCTCGTATGCCAACTCGCGAGCCAACCTGACCGAGGCCCTCGCCCGGATCCGAGGGATCGTCGAACCGCTGGTTGCGGCCCGGAGCTGAAGGTGGCTGGCGGCCCTCGGGTCTTCGTAGCGCGGGTGATCCCGGACGATGGGCTGCGCATGGTCATCGATGCCTGCGACGCCCGCGTCTGGGAAGGTGAGCTGCCGCCTCCCCGCGACGAGCTGCTGCGCGCGATCGAGGGTTGCGAGGGGGTTCTCACCCTCCTGACCGACCGCGTCGATGACGAGTTCCTCGATCGCGCCGGCCCGCAACTGAAGGTCGTCTCGAACTATGCGGTCGGCTTCGACAACGTCGACGTGGCCGCCTGCACGCGGCGCGGCGTCGCGGTCGGCAACACGCCCGGCGTGCTCACCGACACGACGGCGGACCTGGCGTTCGCGCTCCTCATGGCCGCGGCGCGCCGGATCCCCGAGGGAGATCGGTACGTCCGGTCGAGCCAATGGCGGACCTGGGGGCCAATGCTGCTCCTCGGCCCCGACGTCCATTCGGCGACGATCGGGATCGTCGGTTTCGGCCGGATCGGGCAGGCCGTGGCCCAGCGTGCCTTGGGATTCGGGATGCGGATCCTGTACCACGACGTCGCGCGGCTCCCGGCCGAGGTCGAGGATCGGTATGGCGCCCGGTTCCTGCCGCTCGAGGAGTTGCTGGCCCAGGCCGACTTCGTCTCCCTCCATGTCAACCTGACGGCGGAGACGCGTCACCTGATGAACGCTGAGCGACTGGGCTGGATGAAGCCCACCGCCGTGCTGGTCAACACCTCGCGTGGGCCGGTCGTGGATCCGAAGGCGCTGTTCGAGGCGCTCCGCGATGGCGTGATCTTCGCGGCCGCCCTCGACGTCACCGATCCCGAACCGATCCCGTTCGACGATCCGCTCCTGACCCTCGACAACTGCCTCGTGGTTCCGCACATCGCATCCGCGTCGCGCGCCACCCGAGGCAAGATGGCGACGATGGCCGCGGCCAACCTCCTCGCCGGCGTCCGTGATGAACGCCTCCCGACGCCCGTGAACCCCGAGGTCTACGAAGGCCGCTGAGCCCCGCCTTCACGTACCGCGCCGCCCGTCCGCTACGCTTCCGGTCGGGCCCGTAGCTCAGCGGCAGAGCAGGGGACTTTTAATCCTCGTGTCGTGGGTTCGAATCCCACCGGGCCCTCCACCGAAGCGAACCGTCGCGGAACCGCGTCGCAACCGTCCCCGCCCCCCAACGGCAGCGCAGCCGCGGCCGCGATGACGGCGCGAGCCGGGACTCGGCCGCCGGACACTCGCCACGTGCCCGACCTGAACCACGGGCCGCAGGAGGGGACCCGACATGCGACGCTTCCGAACTGCCCTGGTGGCTGCGCTCATAGCCGCGGCCGCGCTCCCGGCCGGCGTGCTTGCCGCCGACGGAGGCGCGATCGACAGCGGCGACACCGCCTGGATGCTGGCGGCCACCGCCCTGGTCATGATCATGCTGCCGGGGCTCGCCTTGTTCTACGGCGGCCTGGTGCGACGCAAGAACGTCCTGTCCACGATCATGCACAGTTTCTTCGGGCTGGCGATCGTGAGCGTCGTCTGGGTGCTCGTCGGGTTCAGCCTCGCGTTCGGGCCGGACCTCAACGGTTGGGGCCTGATCGGCAACCTCGATTTCGTGGGCTTCTTCAACGTCGGGCTGGATCCGAGCCCGGTCTACGCAACCACGATCCCGTTCATCCTGTTCGCCGGCTTCCAGCTCATGTTCGCGGCGATCACCCCGGCCCTGATCACGGGCGCGTTCGCCGAGCGGAAGCGCTTCGCCGCCTTCGTGCTGTTCACCGTCCTGTGGTCGGTCGTCGTCTACTCGCCGATCGCCCACTGGGTCTGGGCGACCGACGGCTGGCTGTTCAAGCTCGGCGCGCTCGACTTCGCGGGCGGCACGGTCGTCCATGCCTCCTCGGGCCTGTCGGCGCTCATCGTCGCGATCCTCATCGGCCGTCGCGTCGTCAACGGCGACCGCATGGAACCGCATGACGTCCCGATGACCGTGCTCGGGGCCGGGCTCCTGTGGTTCGGCTGGTTCGGGTTCAACGCGGGATCCGCGGTCGCGGCCAATGGCCTTGCCGCCAGCGCGTTCATCGTCACGAACACCGCGGCGGCCGCCGCGACGCTCACCTGGGTTGGCGCGAGCTACCTCCACAAGCGCAAGGTCAGCGTCATCGGCGCGGCCTGCGGGGCGGTCGCCGGCCTCGTTGCCATCACGCCGGCGTCCGGCTTCGTCACCGCCGGTGGCGCGATCCTGATCGGCCTCACCGCCGGCGGCCTGTGCTACAGCGCCACCCTGCTCCGCGAGCGGATCAAGGTGGACGACGCCCTCGACGTCTTCGCGGTCCACGGGGTCGGCGGCGTGTTCGGCGCCATCGCGACCGGCGTCCTTGCGACGAGCGCGGTCCAGGCGAGCTACTCGGGCCTGATCGACGGCAACGCCGGGCAGGTCGTCACCCAGCTCATCGCAGTCGGCGCGACGATCGCCTACGCCGTCGTCGCCACGTTCGTGATCGTCAAGGTCGTGGACCTGGTCCTCGGGATCCGGATCTCCGCCAGGGACGAGGAGATGGGCATCGACCTGGCCGTTCACGGCGAGGTCGCGTACCAGGCCTGATCCCAGGCCCGTCCGACGCCCGGATCGTCCGGGCGTCGGCTTCGGTCACTCCAGGACCCGACGGAGCCCCCTCGATGTCCCCACGATTCGCCGTTCCGCCGCCGCTCTACGATCCATCGACCGAGCACGACGCCTGCGGCGTGGGCTTCGTCGCGGACGCGGGCGGGCGGTCGCGGGATCGCGTCCTCGGGCTGGCCCTCGGCGGACTCGCCGCCCTGGGCCATCGCGGCGCGTTCGGCGCCGACGGCGAGTCGTCCGACGGCGCCGGCGTGGCTCTGCCTCTTGATCCATCCGTCATCGCGTACCTGACGGCGGGCCTGGCGGGCCGCGCCCGAATCGGCGGCCGACCCGGCATGCTCCAGCTCTTCATGCCTCGCACGAGGGTGAAGCGGCGCGCTGCGATGGCTCTCGTCCGGAGCGCACTCACCGAGGTCGGCCTGGCGGTGGCCGCCCGGCGGACGGTTCCGTGCGACCCCTCCGTGCTGGGGCCGGCCGCACGCGCGTCGCGGCCCGCCTTCGTCCAGGTATTCGTGCCACGCCCGACGACGCCGAGCGGGCGGGCGATCTCGGACCGGGCGTTCGACCGGCGCCTGTTCCTGGCCCGTCGCCGGATCAACGGCAGCGCGATGCGTGACGGCATCACGGATCTGGCGATCGCGTCGGGATCGTGTCGGACGATCGTCTACAAGGGCCTGGTCGCCGGTGACCAGCTCGCCGCCTTCTATCCGGACCTCGCCGCGGGCTGGCGGGTGGCCTTCGCGACGTTCCACCAGCGCTACGCCACGAATACCCACCCCACATGGCGGCTGGCCCAACCCTTCGGAACCATCGCCCACAATGGCGAGATCAACACGGTCCGGGGCAACCGGGTCGAGGTTCGCGGCCGCGCCGGTGATCGTGATGCTTCGGGGACCCTGGCCGCCATCCTGGATCGGGGCTCCATCATCGACGGAGCGGGCTCCGATTCGGCGTCGCTCGACGAGACCGTGGAGCTCCTGACCGCGTCGGGCTGGAGCGTCACCGCTGCCCTGGCGGCCCTGTTGCCCGAGGCCCATGGACTCCGTTCCGACGGGGCGGCCGGGGCCGTTGCCCTCGCCCGCCGGGCCGCCGGGTTCCTCGCGCCCTGGGACGGGCCCGCTGCCCTCGTGTTCACGGACGGCGCGACGGTCGGTGCCC
>SCTE01000238.1 GCA_004298915.1 Chloroflexota bacterium
TGTGATTCCCGGACACGTTGTTGACGAGGGCGGTCATCGGTGACCGCCCATCCAGCGAGCCGTGGGGTCGTCGCTCGTTGTAGTAGGCGATGAACGCCGGCAGGACATCGAGCCGCGCCTGGTTCGTGTCGTAGCGTCGCACGTAGGCCCACTCGGTGAGCAGGGTCCCGTTGAAGCGCT
This sequence comes from Chloroflexota bacterium, assembly GCA_004298915.1. Taxonomy (GTDB): domain Bacteria; phylum Chloroflexota; class Limnocylindria; order Limnocylindrales; family CSP1-4; genus UBA5189. The sequence continues at coordinate 181 of SCTE01000238.1, forward strand.
CGGCCTTGCCGTTGGTCTGCGGTCGGAACGGTCGGGTGACCTTATGCCGCGCGCCGATCTCCGCGAGGGCATCGGCGAACGCGAACGACTGGATGTAGTTCTTCGCGTTGTCGGTGAGGACCCGCTCGATCCGCACGCCGTGGGATGCGAAGAACGCGGCGGCGTCGAGGACAAACCGGGCGCAGGTCGTGCCCCGCTCATCGCCGAACACGCCCACGTAGGCGACCCGGCTCATGTCGTCGACCGCGACGTGCAGGTAGTCGTAACCGGAGCCGCGGCTGCGCGGCGTGCCAGTGATCCGCCCCCGGACCCTGTGCCCGCCGCCCTCGGGGATTCGACCGAGCTTCTTGACGTCGATGTGGAGCAGTTCGCCCGGGCGCTCGCGGACGTACCGGATCGGGATTCCCGTCGGTCCGTCCTGATCGCGCAGTCGGGACAGGCCGTGACGGCGCAGCACGTCACCGATCGTCGAACGCGGCACGCCGGTGAGCGGCGCCAGGCGGTGAGGCCCGAAGCGGTGCTCGTGGCGGGCCGCCAGGATCGCGTCGATCTGGATCTGGGGCAGGCGGCGCGGCGATCGGCGCGGGCGTGAGGTCCGGTCCTCGAGCCCGCCCTCGCCCTCGGCCTCGAACCGCCGGAGCCACTTCCAGGCTGTCTGGCGGCTTACCCCGACCATGTCGGCCGCGTGGGCCACGGCCATGCCTTCGATGAGGATCCGGTCGACGAGCAGTCGGCGACCGAGCACCGTCAGCTTCGCCCTACGATGTGCCACGAGAGCCTCCCGTTCGATGTGAGCTGAACACCCACACCGAGCCTCGGGAGGCTCTCGCTTGTCAACAACCTATTCGTGAATCACATCTAGCCCGGATCCGTGCCGTGGAGCGATGCGCGGCCAGACGGGGAGGTCGGTAGCGGGCACGGCCAGCCCGGGGATTACACGTTCCGGCAACGTGACACGTCCCACGGGCCTCTTGCCCCGGGCGAGCATCAGTTGATCGTCAACGACCCCTGCATCGTGGGGTAGTGCTCGGGGAACGTGCACAGGAAGGTGTACGTACCCGGTGGCGGGGCGTCGAAGGTCACGTCGTCGTGCTGGTTGCCCTCGATGAGGCGCGTTGCGGCGATGATCCCGGGGTCCCCCTCGTCGAGCCAGTCTCGACCATCACCGGCGGCAAGCGCGCTGGCAACGACCGATGCTTCCTGGCCCGGTTTGACGAGGACCCAGTTGTGGCCGACCTCGTCAGCCGGATCCGTTGCGTTCGTGAACTGGACCGTGATCGTGGAACCCGCGGCAGCGGTGAGCGATGCTGGCTCGAAGGTGAAGGCCTCGGCGCCTGCGGCCGTGGCGACCGTGAGCGTGACCTCGACGGGAACCGGTGGACCGGACGGCGACGCGCCCGCCGACGCGCTTGGCCCCGGCGACGGACTGGGCGGTTCGGGGGATTCGGTCGGCTCGGGCCTGGGGGTGGGGGTCGGCGGAGGCGGCGTGATCGGGACGAGAGTGCCGCTGCAGCCGACGGCAATGACCGTCAACAGGACGGTCCCAGCCAGCGTCGTTGCCCATCGTGGGCCGCGGGCGACGATCGGCGCGGCCTCGCGCACGGTCGGTCAGTCGCCCTGGACCGCGGCGAGGCCGCTGGCCCGGTTCCGGCGCCAATATCGACGCAGGATGTAGGCCACGACGATCAACCCGATCGGCATGCCGAGCGCGACCGGGAGGACACCCCCGGGATTCGTGTCCTGGAAGGGCGTCACCGTCAGGTGGATCCCCGGGCCAGTGACCGGCAGGGTGGTTTCGTCGGGGGAGCCGGGCTTGACGATCGCGGTCATGTAGACCATGAAGTTGCCATCCGCGATGGCCTCGACCGTCCAGGACTGTTCGGCGCTCTCACCCGGGGCGATGGGTTCGACGACCTGGGTCCGCTCGGGCGACCAGTCCTCGGGATCCACCGGATCTCGCTTACCCAGGTTGATGATGTTCATCGCCACGGTCAGCTCCGGCGTGTCCGTGTCGGCGATGTTCGTGACGGTCGTCGTGAACTCGATCTCGTCGCCGGTCTTGACGGTCGAAGCGTCCAGGTCCACCGCCATCTGGATTGTCGCAGCGCCCGGAGGGTCCGCGGCATTGACCGATGCGCTGCCCGTTACGGGAGCGAGCACCAACCCGAGCGCGACCAGGAGGGCCGTGACGACCGCCGCCGGCCCGCGGCGCGCCTGTCCCTTCGGCCGGCCGATCCGGGGCGAGCCGCCCTCGAGCTGCAGGCGCGGGGCGGCGTACAGGAACAGGAGCCCGATGACGACGATGGCCGACGCGATGTCGGCAACGAGGTACGTGAAGCGTTCGCTCGGAGCTCGATGGTTGACGATGAACTTCTCGAGGAACTCGCTCGATGCCTGCATCGGGTTGACCTGCTGGATGGCATAGCCGAGGGGACCCTTCTGGGCCTCACCGGGGAACTGCGTGGGGATGAGCAGGAGCAGGTAGACCAGGAGGCACACGAACAGGCTCGTCCGGTTCGAGCGCGACCACATGCTGACGAGCATCGCGAACCCGGCGAAGGCGATGGCCAGCAGCGATCCAAGCGCCAGGGTCCAGAGCAGGCCAGGCCCGATGATGGCATTGCCCTGCCCCAGGACCAGGACATACGGCACGCTGATGACGAGCGCGACCGGCCACGGCGAGATGGCCGCGAGGAACTTGGCAGCGACGATCCGTCGTCGCCCGATCGGTGCCAGCAGGAGCGGCTCGAGGGTGGCGCGCTCCCGTTCTCCGCTGATGCTGTCGGCACCGACGATCAGGCTGATCAACATGCCGAACGAGATCGCCGACAGGAGCGTCAGGAAAACGAGTTCGGCCGGCGGAATCAGGCTCAGCTGGCTCTCGGTCTCGCGCAGGATCGACGTGACGGACATGAGCAGGCTGAAGAAGACCAGGAGGATCAGCAGGCGCCCGCCGATCCACAGGTCGGCGAGTTCCTTGCGCATGATCAGCCACCACGAACCCTCGGTCCGGCCACGATCCACGCTCACCGAACTCCCTCCGCCTGACGGGCGATCATCGCCACGATCCGCGGCACGCCCGCCGTCAGCGACAGGCGACCTCCGCCCCACAGGAAGATCGCGCCGACGATCACGATCGTGACCACCACCGGCGCGTACAGCAACGGCCACAACTCCTCGACCGGGCGCACATCGACGAAGCCCTGTCGCAGGAACACCCTCACCGCCTCGAGCGGATCGATCGCCTGGATCGCCGCGCCCGCCGCGGTGCTCTGGAACTCCCCCGGCAGCTGGGCCGGCAGGAGCGTCGCGAGATAGACCAGGAGGCCGATGAACAGGCTCGTCCGGCTGGAGTTTGACCACATGCTCACGAGCAACCCGATCCCCGTGAACGCGACCGCAACCAGCGTTCCGAGCAGCGCGCCCCAGGTGAGCGCCGGGACGAGCGCGAGGTCGCCCTGGGCCAGGACCGCGACGTACGGGACCGTCAGCGCATAGGCGATCGGCCACGGCGACAGCGCGGCGAGGAACTTGCCGAGGATGATCTGGCGATGGCTGGCCGGGGTCAGGAGGAGCGGCTCGAGCGTCGCGCGTTCGCGCTCGCCGCTCAGGCTCTCGGATGCGATCACGAGTCCCAGGAAGAGCCCGAAGGAAATCGCCGACTGGATGGAGATCACGATCATCGTCCGCGGCGGAGTCAGGCTCAGCTCGCTATTCGTGGCGAGCAGGAAGGCCGTGATCGACATCAGGACGGTGTACAGGACCAGGAGGTTGAGGGCCTTGCCTCCGACCCACAGGTCATCGAGCTCCTGGCGGAACTGGAGCCACCAGACACGCGGGTTCGTGGTCATCCGATCGACTCCGCGGTCAGCTGGAGGAAGACGTCCTGGAGGCGACCCCCGGCGACCTCGAAGGCGAGGATCGGGATCTCGGCCCGGATGAGGGCATCGAGGATGCGGTTTCTGTCCACGTCATGGACGGGCGTGCCCTGATCGTCCACGAACTCGACGCTGAGCCAGCCGCCCGGTTCGGCACCCAGCCGGTGCGCACCCTTCACCCCGTCGATGGCCGTCTCGGCGGCAGCGACCATGGCCTCGGCGACGCGTACCCGGACGCTGTTCTGGCGGGCGGGATCCATGCCGGCCTGGCCGAGCACCTCGCTGACGGATCCCCGGGCGACGATCTGGCCGGCGTTCATGATCACGACGTCGTCGCAGATGTTCTCGATCTCCGACAGGAGATGGCTGCTCAGGACGATCCCGGCCCGACGCGTGCGCGCGATGTCGCGGATCAGGCCGAGGAGCTCCTGTTGCCCGCGTGGATCGAGGCCGAGGGTGGGCTCGTCGAGAAAGACCACCCGCGGGTCGTTGACAAGGGCACGAGCGATGCCCAGCCGCTGGCGCATCCCGTGGCTGTATGTCTCGATGAGAGAGTTCCCGCGAGCGGCAAGCCCGACGTCGTCGAGGAGGCGATCCGCCGTTTCGCGAGCATCCGGCTTGCGGCGACCGTAGAGTTGCCCGAAATACGTCAGGTAGTCGCGCCCGGTGCTGTGGCGCGGGAATCCGAGGCCCTCGGGGAGC
>SCTE01000239.1 GCA_004298915.1 Chloroflexota bacterium
CCGCGTCAGGGGAGGTATGGCTCATCGACCTCGCCGTCCCGGACCTGGGCGGTTCCAGCACGCCACCGACCCGCCTGCCGTGGACGGCGAGCGCCGCGCCGGCGTGGGTGCCGTCACGCGATGCGTTCGTCCTCGCTGCGAAGCCCACGAACGGCGGTGCGTCGGCGCTCGTCAGCGTACGGCTCGGGGGTCGCTCGGAGCCGATGGCGGGAACCGACGGCGCGATCGGCCCGGTCGACCTTGCGCCGGATGGCTCGCTCGCCTTCGTGGTCCGGGGATCCGACGGCATGACGAGCCTGCGGCAGCTGTCCTCGGCGGGCGCGGTGCGCGGGATCGAGACGGCCGTCGGTGGCGATGACCGCTGGCCGAACTTCGCGCCCGACGGGCTGACCCTCCTGGTCAGCCGCGCCACCCACCTCGATCCGAGCCGGTCCGACGGCATCTGGCGGATCGACCTGCCGACGGGAGCGGCACGGCGGCTGACGGTGGATGGTGCGTATGCACGCTGGATTCCCTAGGCGTCCCTCGTGAGTTGACCCGCCCGAACGGCGATTGATACACTCGCCGCCAATCCCGACCGGCTCGTCCGTGATGCGCCCTGAGTTCCCGCACGCAAACCGAGCCAAGTTCCATGTTCTGAGGCCGTGCCCGATCGGGCAGCGCGCGCCCGACGGTGGGCGGCGTTCACGTCAGCATCAAGGAGGATCCGGCTACCCCGATGGACGCCAGCCAGCTGCAGTTGATCATCTTGCCCGCCGGGTTGATCGCCGTGCTCTTCGCCGTCTACCTGGCCCGTGACGTGCTCTCGCGCGACACCGGGACCAAGGAGATGGAGGACGTCGCCGGGACGATCTTCGAGGGGGCTGTCGCCTTCATCCGGCGCCAGTACACGACGATCGGCGTGCTCGCGCTGGTCGGTGCCGTCGGCATCGGTGCCGTCATCACGGTGTTCGAGACCAAGGAAGTCGCCGAGACCGACATCTTCGGGATCAGCCTTGGCTGGCGGACCGGCCTGGCGTTCCTCGTCGGCGCGGCCTGCTCGATGGCGTCGGGGATCATCGGGATGTACATCAGCGTCAAGTCGAACGTCCGAACCGCGGCGGCGGCGCGGCGCAGCCTCGTCGAGGCGGTCCAGGTCGCGATGCGCGGTGGCGCCGTGTCCGGTTTCCTCGTCGTCGCCCTGTCGCTGCTCGGCGTCTACGGGATCTTCAGCCTGTTCGGTGGGCTCGCCGGTGGTCAGGCCACCAAGGACGCCCCGTTCCTGATCGTGGGCTTCGGCTTCGGTGCGTCCTTCGTCGCGCTCTTTGCGCAACTCGGTGGCGGCATCTACACGAAGGCCGCTGACGTCGGGTCGGACCTCGTCGGCAAGGTCGAGAAGGGCATCCCCGAGGACGATCCTCGCAACGCGGGCGTGGTCGCCGATCTCGTCGGCGACAACGTCGGCGACTGCGCCGGTCGCGGGGCCGACCTGTTCGAATCCACCGCCGCCGAGAACATCGGCGCGATGATCCTCGGCGTGGGCGTCTACACCATCGCCCTCGCCGCGGGCTGGCCAAACCCGGCCGCCTGGATCTTCTTCCCGCTCGTCATCCGTGCCTTCGGCCTCCTGTCCACGATCGTGGCGATCTTCTTCGTCCGCGGCAAGGAGACCGAGGACCCGATGAACATGCTCAACCGCGGCTACTGGGTCACCACGATCCTGTCCGTGGGCGCGCTGTTCCTGACCACGAACGTCATGCTCCAGACCAACGGCAGCGCCCCTTCCGGCGTGCCGGTCTGGCTGTACTTCTTCGCTGCCGGCGTCGTCGGCCTCGCGACCAGCGTCGCCTTCGTCTACATCACCCAGTTCTACACGGCCGGCTCGTACCGGCCGGTCCGGGAGATCGCCGAGGCCTCCAAGACCGGGCCGGCGACCAACATCATCTCGGGCACGGCGGTCGGGTACGAGACGACCTTCGTCACCGCGATCACCATCGGCATCGCCCTGTTCGCGAGTCACTGGCTCGGCTCGCAGGCGGGGATCACCAACGCCGATGGCAAGGACGTCGGCGGGATCTTCGGGACGGCCGTCGCGACGATGGCGATGCTCATGACCACCGCCTACATCCTGGCGATGGACACATTCGGCCCGATCACCGACAACGCCGGTGGGATCGCCGAGTTCAGTCGTGCCGAGGCCGGTGCCCGCGAGATCACCGACCGCCTCGACGCCGTCGGCAACACGACCAAGGCCCTGACGAAGGGCTACGCGATCGCGTCGGCCTCGCTCGCCGCCTTCCTGCTGTTCAGCGCCTACATCGACAAGGTCAACCTGATCCAGGCCCGTCGAATCGTGGCCGAGGTCCCGGGGGCCGCCCTCCTCGATTCGGTCAATCTGGCCAACGTCAGCGTCTTCATCGCGGCGCTCATCGGCGCGATGCTCGTCTACTTCTTCAGCTCGCTCGCGATCCGCGCGGTCGGCAAGACGGCCCAGTCGATCATCGTCGAGGTGCGCCGCCAGTTCCGGGAGATGCCCGGGATCATGGACTACAGCCAGCGGCCGGACTACGCCCGGGTCGTGGACATCACGACCAAGGCCGCCCTCCGCGAGATGATCGCGCCGGGCCTCGTCGCGGTCGCGACGCCGATCGTCGTCGGGCTGCTGCTCGGGGCCGAGGCGGTTGCCGGCATGCTGATGGTCGGGACGATCGCGGGCGTCATGCTCGCCACCGTCCTGAACAACGGCGGCGGCGCCTGGGACAACGCCAAGAAGTACATCGAATCGGGCAACCTCAAGGACGATCAGGGCAACGTCCTCGGCAAGGGCTCCGATGCCCATGCCGCGGCCGTCGTTGGTGACACCGTCGGCGACCCGTTCAAGGACACCGCCGGTCCCTCACTCCACGTCCTCGTGAAGTTGCTCGCGACAATCACGCTCGTGCTCGCGCCGCTCTTCATCCGCTAGGCATCGCACCGGGTGGTCGGGCGCGTCGCTCGACCATCGCAAGGAGCCGGATGGACATCCTCGTCCAGGCGATCGTCATGGGCATCGTGCAGGGGCTCACGGAGTTCCTGCCCGTGTCCAGCTCCGGCCACCTGATCCTCGTGCCGGCCCTGCTGGGCTGGCACGACCCGTTCATCGACAGCCTCGTCTTCAGCGTCCTCCTCCACATGGCGACGCTGCTCGCCTTGCTGATCTTCTTCCGGGCCGATTGGCGGCGCCTCATCCCGGCCTGGTTCGCCTCGATCCGCGATCGATCGCTGGCCGACGACCCGGACCGGAAGCTCGCCTGGCTCATCGCGGTTTCGACGGTCCCGGCGGTCATCGCCGGGCTGGCCCTGGGGGATCTGGCCGAGAACCCGGACTTCCGCGCGGTCGGCCGCGTGGCCATCGCGCTGGTCATCGGGGCGGCGTTCCTATGGCTGGGCGAACGACTCGGCTCGCGCTCGCGGTCGATGGGTGACCTCGGCGTGCGCGGCGCCTTCGGGATCGGGCTGGCCCAGGCCTTTGCACTCATCCCCGGCATCAGCCGATCCGGCGTCTCGATCGCGGCGGGCCTCCTCGGCGGCCTCGATCGAGCCTCGGCGGCACGCTTCTCGTTCCTCATGGCCACGCCGATCACGGCCGGCGCCGGCATCTTCGAGATTCGCAAGATCGTGGCCGGCGAAGCCACGGCGGTCGCCATGGCCCCGCTCCTCGCCGGCATGGCCGCGGCCTTCCTCGCGGGCGTATTCGCCATCGCCGTCATGCTCCGGTTCCTGCGGTCCAATTCGACGATGGTCTTCATCGTCTACCGGATCGGGCTCGCCGCATTCGTCGTCGTTGCCTGGCTGGGGCTCTGGGATCGCTAGCGGGCGAGGGGCATGGAAGTCATGAAGCAGCTGCGGCATCGCGCGATCCGCGATCTCGTGGACCAGCGGCCGATTCGAACGCAGCAGGAGCTCGCGGCCGCCCTCCGCGAGCGTGGCTTCAGGACCACGCAGGCGACCATCAGCCGTGATGTCGCCGAGCTCGGCCTGGTCAAGGCGACGCGTGCCGGGACGCAGGCCTATGCGCTGCCACCCCGCCTCGCCGAGGCGGAGGCATCGGGCGAGGATCGCCTCCGTCGGCTGCTCCGGGACCTGCCGGCCGAGATCCGGGAGTCCGGGCTGATCCTCGTCGTCCGGACGTTGCCCGGGTCGGCCCATCCCATCGCGGCCGCCCTGGACAGGGCACGCTGGCCCGAGGTGGCCGGGTCGGTGGCGGGGGACGATACGGTCTTCATCGCCCTGACGGACCGCCCCGCGCTGAAGCGCGTCCGCCGGCGCCTGGAACAGTTCGGGGAGCACGGCTGACGGACGCCCAGTCGCGGAATCAGGCGGCTTTGACACCCCGATGGACCCGCGCTAGGCTACGTCCCCGGTATCGAACTCCAGCCCGTGGGACCTCCCCGGAGCACTGGGGTTCTTCGTTTATTCGACCCACCGCCGTCCCGTTCCTGCCACCCGCAGAGACGCCGAGCCACACTCGGGAGTCCACGTGAACAACAAGCCGACGTACATCTCTCGCGAGGGCCTCGAGAAGCTCCGCCAGGAGCTCGAGGAGACCGTGTCCATCCGACGCCCGGAAGTGGCCGGGCGGATCCACGACGCGAAGGAACATGGCGACCTGAGCGAGAACGCGGAATACGAGGACGCCAAGAACGAGCAGGCCTTCGTGGAAGGGCGGATCCAGACGCTCGAGGCGCTGATCAAGAACGCAACGCTGATCGATGAGCACCACTCCAAGGACCTCGTCCAGATCGGTTCGTCGGTGACGGTCGATGGGCCCGACGGCAAGGAGACGTTCACGATCGTCGGCTCGACCGAGGCCCGGCCGACCGAGGGCCGGATCTCCAACGAGAGCCCCGTCGGGCGGTCGCTCCTGGGTCGCAAGAAGGGCGACAAGATCACCGTCCGCGTCCCCGCGGGCGACATCTCGTACACGGTTCTCGGGATCGCCTAGCCTCGACCATCGGCGGCGGCGGTCCGGCCGCCGCAGGATCGGTGGCCAGGACCGGCGGGTGCCGCAACGGCCACCAACGAGGAGCACCACGGATCATGGACTGGGCGGATGAGCTGGCCTCGCGTGTCTCCGGCCCGCAGGTCATCAACGATTCCAAGACGCCCTCGGGGACCGTCCACGTCGG
>SCTE01000240.1 GCA_004298915.1 Chloroflexota bacterium
GTTCGAGGAGCACTGCTCCAGGCCAGCTGGACCGGCGACAAGGAGTCGATGATCCAGAAGCACGAGGCGCAGGCCCACGAAGCCGCCAAGCAGGGCGCCCAGGTGATGCTCTTCCAGGAGCTGTTCTACGGACCCTACTTCTGCCAGGTCCAGGATCCCCAGTACTACAGCTACACCGAGCTCATCCCGGACGGCCCCACGACGAAGCGCATGCAGGACCTCGCGAAGCAGACCGGCATGGTCCTGGTCGTCCCGATGTACGAGGAGGACGCCACCGCCTCGGGCATCTACTACAACACCGCGGCGGTCATCGATGCCGATGGCACGTACCTCGGCAAGTACCGCAAGACCCACATCCCGCACGTCAAGGGGTTCTGGGAGAAGTACTACTTCCGGCCCGGGAACATGGGCTACCCGGTGTTCGAGACCGCGGTCGGCAAGGTCGGTGTCTACATCTGCTACGACCGCCACTTCCCCGAGGGTGCCCGCGCGCTCGGCCTCAACGGCGCGGAGATGGTGTTCATCCCGAGTGCCACGAGCCGTGGCCTTTCCGAGTACCTCTGGCGGATCGAGCAGGTCAGCCACGCCGTCGCCAACGGCTACTTCGTCGGGACGATCAACCGCGTCGGCATCGAGGCCGAGATCGGCGAGGACGACTTCTATGGGCAGAGCTACTTCGTCGATCCCCGCGGCCAGTTCATCGGCAGCGTCGGCGACCCGTATGCCGAGGAGCTGATCATCCGGGACATGGACCTCGACGTCATCCAGCAGGTCCGCCAGACCTGGCAGTTCTACCGCGACCGACGGCCCGACGCGTACGGGGACCTCGTCCGACCCTAGTCCCGGTCGAAACGCCACAAGGAGGCCGACGCTTGGATTTCGGATTCACGCTCAAGCCGGACCACACGATCGAGCGCACGATCGCGCTGACCCGCCAGGCCGAGGCGGCCGGATTCAGCCACGGATGGCTGTTCGATTCGCACGTCCTGTGGCGCGAGCCCTACCCGCTCCTGACGTTGATGGCCCTCAACAGCGAACGCCTCCGGCTCGGCACCTGCGTGACCAACCCGGGCACCCGCGAGCCGTCGGTCACCGCATCGGCTCTCGCGACCCTCAATGAGATCTCGGGCGGGCGGATGGACCTGGGTATCGGCCGGGGGGACTCGGCGCGGCGCGTCCTCGGCAAGCCACCGATCACGATGGCCGGCACCGAGGAAGCGATCAAGGTCATCCGCGAGCTCGTCGAGGGCCGATCGATCGTCTACGAGGGCACGGAACTCGTCTTCCCGTGGACCGGGAAGTGGAAGCTGCCGGTCTGGATCGCCGGCTACGGCCCGATGGCCCTCGCGATGACCGGCCGCGTCGCGGACGGGGTCATCCTCCAGCTCGCCGACCCTGACCTGATCCGCTGGTTCGTGTCGATGGTCCGGGACGCATCGGTGGCCGCCGGTCGCGAGGCCGGCGCGGTCAGGGTCATGGCCGCGGCGCCGCTCCACGTCGGCCCGCGCGAGGAGGCACGGGATCGAACGCGCTGGTTCCCGGCCCTCGTCAGCAACCACGTGGTCGATCTCGTCAACAAGTACCCGCGCGAGCAGCTCCCCGAATCGCTGACCGGCTACATCGTCGACCGGTCCGGCTATGACTACCACCACCACGCCGAGGTCGGATCGTCGAATGCCGGCTTCGTCGGTGACGAGGTGATCGACCGGTTCTGCGTCCTCGGCTCGACAGCCGAAGTCATCGACAAGCTCGGCGTACTTGCCGATGCGGGCGTGGACCAGTTCAATGTGTACCTGATGAATGGAGACGAGGAAGCGCAACTCGAGATCATCGGTCGCGACGTCATCCCGCACATCTGAGCGTCGGGGCGAACGTCCCAGTGGATCGGAGGCAACCGTGACGGACAAGAAGGCGAAGACACCCAAGAAGCCGAAGCAGAACAAGCCGAAGCCGGCCAAGTAGCCAGGGTCGGTCGTTCGGAACCCGCCGCCGGCCGAGAACTCTCCCGGAATCATCGAATCGACGCGGCACATCTGACCGCGTCCCAATCGGCGCCCCGGAGGCAGACATCGATGCGCACCCTGATCACGAACGGCACGATCGTCACGGCCGACGGCTCGTACGCCGCGGACGTCCTCATCGATGGCGAGACGATCGCCGCGATCGGGGCGGGCATGGCCGGCATGGCCGAGGTTGACGAGACGATCGATGCGGCCGGCAAATACGTGATCCCGGGTGGCATCGACGTCCATACCCACATGGAGCTGCCGTTCGGGGGCACGGCCGCCAAGGACACCTTCGAGACCGGGACGCGGGCGGCCGCCTTCGGTGGCACGACCTCGATCGTCGACTTCGCCGTGCAGTCGCGTGGCGCCTCGCTGCGT
>SCTE01000241.1 GCA_004298915.1 Chloroflexota bacterium
ACGAAGGTCGATGGCGCGGGCGCACCAGTTTCGGGACCTCTGTACCGGTGCGCGCGCGACGCTCCCGGCGGTTCCGGCGATGGGACGCTAGGCTGGTTCCGTGCTTCCCGACTTCCCCCGTGGGCGCCCTCCGCGCCCGTGGCCTGCCGTCGCGCTCGTCCTTGTCGGCGCCCTGCTGGTCGGGTGCGGCGGGGGCTCGATTGCGTCCTTCGTGCCGTCGTCCACGTGCGGCGCGGACGGTCGCGCCGCGGGAGCCTACCCGGAACTCGAGGCCCGGTTGCCGGCAAGCTTTCATGCCGCGCCCCCGGTGAGCGTCGATTCCGGGCGCCACTGCTCCGAAGCGGCCCTCGGATCGCTGATCACGCACCACGCCTCGAACGTCCAGTTCGCCGGCGCGGTCTGGGACCTGGGCGGAGGGACGGCGATCTCGAGCGCGATCTTCCGATTGCCGGGGACCGATCTCCCGGCCGACTGGATCGCCGAGTTCTACGACATCGGGGCTCGGACGGCCAAGCGCACCGGAAACATCGAAACGAGCTCACCGACGGTTCCGGGTGCCGGCCAGGCCTTCCGCCTCGACACCCTCAACGACCTGTCGCTCCAGACGGTGCTGGTCTGGCAGGACGGGCCACTCGTACGGGTCGTCCTCGTCGCGACACCGGTCTCCCCGGGCGCCAGCGTGCGTGCCCATGACGATCTCGTCGATGCAGCGGCGGCGGTCACGGTCGAGGCGGAGGGACCCTGAGCCCGTGCTAGATTGCGAGTCGAGATGACTGATCCATCCGAGGCCTGGGCTCGCCGTCGGGATCGATGGGAGGTCGAGCGGCACGGTCCGGCCGTCCGGCGGGCTCCCGAGCGCAAGGCGGACTTCGTGACCCTGGGCGACGTCCCGCTGTCGACCCTGTATGGCCCATGGTCGTTCGACTCCGCTGAGTCCGGCGGGGCTTCCGGCGGGGGAGGGCCGACGGCGGTCGACCATCACGGCGACCCGCTGGCCGCGGGCCGCTTCGACGACTTCGACCTGGACCGCGACATCGGGTTTCCCGGCGAACCGCCGTTCACGCGGGGCATCCACCCATCGGGCTACCGGTCGCGGCTGTGGACGATGCGGATGTTCGCGGGCTTCGGGGCGGCCGAGGACACCAACGCCCGGTTCCACCAGCTGCTCGCCGCCGGCCAGACCGGCCTGTCGATCGCGTACGACATGCCGACCCTGTACGGCTACGACACGGACGATGCCGAAGCGGAGGGGGAATTCGGGACCTGCGGCGTCGCCGTGAGCTCCCTCGCCGACATGGAGGTCCTGCTCGCGGGCCTGCCGCTCGACAGGGTCTCGACGTCGATGACGATCAACTCCCCGGCCGCCCCGATCTGGGCGATGTACATCGTTGCCGCCGAGAAGGCCGGCTATGCGCGCGCTGCCCTCGAGGGCACGACCCAGAACGACATCCTCAAGGAATTCGTGGCCCAGAAGGAGTTCCTGTTCCCGCCGGAGCCCTCGATGCGCCTCGTGACCGACACGATCGAGTTCGGGACGCTCGAGATGCCCCGCTGGAACACGATCTCGATCTCCGGCTACCACATCCGCGAGGCCGGCTCGACCGCGGTCCAGGAACTGGCGTTCACGATCGCGGACGGCATGGCCTACGTGGAGGCGGCCCTCGCCCGCGGCCTCCGCGTCGACGATTTCGCGCCGCGCCTGAGCTTCTTCTTCAACTCGCACAGCGACTTCTTCGAGGAGATCGCGAAATTCCGCGCCAGCCGCCGGATCTGGTGGAAGCTCATGTCGCAGCGCTACCGGGCCGAGAACGAGCGCTCGACCTGGATGCGCTTCCACACCCAGACTGCGGGCGTGTCGCTCACTCCCCAGCAGCCGCTCAACAACCTCACCCGCGTCGCGACGCAGGCGCTGGCCGCCGTCCTCGGCGGGACCCAGTCCCTGCACACCGACGCGTACGACGAGGCCCTGGCGGTGCCGACCGCCGAGGCCGCGCTGCTCGCCCTGCGCCAGCAGCAGGTCATCGCCGAGGAGACGGGCGTGGCGTCGGTGGTGGACCCGCTTGGCGGTTCGTGGTTCGTGGAATCGCTGACCAACCAGGTCGAACGGGAGGTCTGGCGCTATCTCGACGAGATCGATCGACGGGGCGGGATGGTTGCCGCGATCCGCGAGGGCTACCCCCAGCGCGAAATCGCCGACGCGGCCTATCGCTTCCAGCGCGAATTCGACGCCGAGGAACGCCGGATCGTCGGCGTGAACGCGTACGTCGACGAGGCCGAAACCACCCGCGTCCCGGTCCTCGCCGTGCCGCCGGGCTCACTCGAGCGGCATCTCGACCGGCTGGGCCGGACCCGACGCGATCGCGATCCGGCCGCGGTCGAGGCCGCGCTCGCCGGCCTGCGGGATGCGGCCGGCCGACCGGAATCGAGCGCGACGAACCTCATGCCCCACTTCATCCGTTGCGCCGAGGCCTACGCGACGCTCGGGGAGCAGTGCGACGTCCTTCGAGCCGTCTTCGGCGAGTACCGGGAACCGGTCGCCGTCTGAACCTGTCATGCCCGCCGGTCGAGAGGAGTCCCATGTACCTGAATGCCCTCGAATTCCTCGAAGAGGAGCGCGACGCCTGGCGCCCGTTCGAGGCCCTGGCCACGATCCCGGACGAGCGCATGGACGAGCCGGTCGCCGGCGCCCATGGCTGGTCGGCGCGGGACCTGATCGCCCATCTGGTGGCCTGGCAGGGCTGGGCCCTGGCCGTTGCCAAGGACCTGGCCGTCGGCGAGACATCGGCCTCGTCGGCCCGGCTCGATGCGATCTGGGATGAGCGCGGGGACGCGTACAACGAGGACATCGCGGTCGAGTGGCGCGCCCTGCCCCTGGATGAGGTCCGGAGCCGGTTCGCCACCGTTCCGGGTGAGTTGCGCGGTCATCTGACCGTCGTGCCCGAGTCGCGCTGGGTCAAGCACCCCGACAACCTCAGGACGTTCATCGACGAGACGATCGACCACTACGCCGACCACGCGGCGGATCTCGAGGCGATCCTGGGCTCCATGGCGTGAGCGAACCGCACGCGTCGCCTGCGCCTGGCGTCTCAACCGAGCTGGTGGTCCTGCTTGACGCGACCGCGTCCGCGCTCTCCGGTGTGGACCGGCGCCAGGACGGCCGTGGCGTCACCTGGAGCATCGGCGGTCAGCCCATCGCGATGGTCGAGGGGACGATGGCCTCGTTCCGGATCGGCCGAGAGATCGGTGCCGCCGCCCGGAACACGCCGGATGCGTCGGCGTCCGCGCTCGGCCCGGACTGGGTGGCTCTTCAGCCGGAGTCGCTCGACGACCACGCGCGTGATCGCGCGGTGGCGTGGTTCGCGGCTGCGCACCGCCGCGCCGGGCGCGGATAGGGCGACCCGGACACACAACGACCCCGGCGGGACCGGGGCCGTTGTGGCGGAGGAGCTTTCGTCGGGCGCACCTGCGCCCGTGGATCAGGCCTCGGGCGTTGCCGCCTTGGCGTACGCATCGAGGCCGAACTGGGCCTCGAGCTGCTCGGCGGGTCGGAACCCGACGACGCCCATGGGCTGCTTGCCGGGAGCGAAGAAGGCGACCGTCGGCAGGCTCATGATGTTGAACGCTCGCTGGGTCTGGGGGTTGGCGTCGACATCGAGCTTGACGACATCGACCGATCCCTCGTACTTGACGGCCAGTTTCTCGAGCTCGGGTGCCACCATGCGACACGGTCCGCACCAGGCGGCCCAGAAGTCGACGATGACCGGCTTGTCAGCCTTGAGAACGAGTTCCTCGAACGTGGCGTCCGTGGCGTGCATCAGCGCCATCGGTAGTCCTTTCTCCCGCGCGGCGGGTACGTGTCCATCGCCTTCATCGGGCGATCGTCTGGATGAGGCGGTACGCCTCGAGGACCCGTGGATCCGCGAGGCGGTAGTAGACGGTGCTGCCGTCGCGCCGAGTGGTGACCAACCCGGCCGACCGAAGGACGGCGAGGTGCTGGCTCATGTTGGGGACCTGGCACCCGACGCGCGTCGAGAGATCGCTGACCGATACCTCGCCGTCCGCCAGGGATTCCAGCACGCACAGGCGCTTCGGGTCCGCCAGGGCCCGGCCGATGATGGCCGTGCGCTGGTACGCATCCTCGTTCGTCAGTGTCGTTGCGGTTGCCAT
The DNA here is from genome assembly GCA_004298915.1 of Chloroflexota bacterium. Classification (GTDB taxonomy): domain Bacteria; phylum Chloroflexota; class Limnocylindria; order Limnocylindrales; family CSP1-4; genus UBA5189. Next base: position 4,168 of record SCTE01000241.1, read on the forward strand.
GTCGGGCCGAGTATTGCAGCGTTTGCGCAATTACGCAAGTGACTGCCGTTCGAGCCCGGCGTCCCGTATCCTCCTGCGGTGGCACCCCCTGAACTCGTCGACCTCGCAGCCATCGAGGCCGTTCGGCCCGTCGTGGCCGAGCGAGTCCACCGAACGCCCCTGCTCAGCTCGGCGGCGGCGGCACGCGTCGTCGGCGCCTCGACCGGTGCTCGCATCGCCGGGGGACGCCTCTACCTGAAAGCCGAGCACCTCCAGAAGACCGGTTCGTTCAAGGCACGGGGCATGACGGCGCGGGTCGCCAGGCTGTCGCCCGACGAGCGGCGGCGAGGGATCATCACGGTCTCGGCCGGGAATGCCGCCCAGGGCTATGCGTTCGCCGGAGCGGCCCTCGACGTGCCGGTGACGGTCGTGATGCCGGCGGCGGCCAACCCGTCGAAGGCCGCGGCCGCAGCCGGCTATGGTGCGCGGGTCGTCCTGGAGGGCGACGATGTCGGACAGACCTTCGAGGCCATGGAGCGGATCCGCGCCGACGAGGGGCTCGTGTTCTGCCACCCCTTCGACGACCCCGATGTGATCGCCGGGCACGGGACCGCCGGCCTCGAGCTGGTCGAGGACCTCCCCGACGTCGATGTCGTCGTGGTCGGAATCGGCGGCGGCGGGTTGATCTCGGGCATTGCCGCGGGCGTCCGGGGCCTTCGCCCGTCGACCCGGATCTATGGGGTGGAACCGACCGGCAGCGACGCGATCACGAGAGGCCTCGCGGCCGGCGAGCCCGTCCCGGTCAGCCCGGTGAGCGTGGCCGACGGGCTCAACGCGCCATTCGCGGGTGCCCTGCCGCTCCGGATGATCGCCGCGCTCCTCGAGGACGTGATCCTGATCGACGACGGATTGATCCTCGGTGGGCTTCGCTTTGCCCTCGAGCGGATGAAACAGGTCCTCGAGCCCGCCGGCGCCGCTGCCCTCGCCGCCACGCTCGCCGGCCGGATCCCGATCCGGGACGGCGAGACGGTCGCCGTCGTCCTGTCGGGCGGGAATGTCCAGGTCGACCGCCTCGGGGAGCTGATCGCCCGCGCTCAACCACTCGGCTGAGCAGACGCGGTTCCGCGGAGTCGGCGCGGCCGGGCACCCTGGATGCTCCCGGGCTGGCCGCTGCCTGGGCTCCGGCCCCTCAGCCGATGCCCAGCTCCTCGAGCCGATCATCGTCGATGCCCATGTGGTGGGCGAGCTCATGAATCACCGTGATCCGGACCTCGTCGGCGAGGGCGTCAGGGTCGGCAAAGTCCTCCTGGAGTGGCATCCGGAAGAGCGTGATCCGGTTCGGAACCATGAGCCAGTCCGCCTGCCA
>SCTE01000242.1 GCA_004298915.1 Chloroflexota bacterium
GGGGACCAGCTCGTCCTCATCTCGCCCAACCTCATGGAGCGACTCGGGCCGGACGAACTCAAGGACGCGCTCGTGACGCTCCACCCGCAACCGGCGATCGAGCATCTCGTCAAGCGCTTCGCCGAGGTCGGCGGAAGCGGCAGCGACGGCGGCCTCGTCCTCGAGGTCGCCGAGCTGTCGGCCGTGCGATCCGGCCGGACCCTGGTTGCGGTGAAGCCGCCCGAGCCGCTTGCCGGCCTCCCGGATCGATCCCCGATCCCGCTCGCCGACACCGTCAGCGGCGGTGTCGCGGCCGCGCAGGCCGGCGCCCGTCGAGCTCGTTCGGCCGCTGGCGGGCTGCTCGGGCGTCTCGTCGGCCGGGTCCAGGATGCGATGCCGGCTCGTTCGCGTGGGCCGCGCCGGGTCACGCCGCTGGGCGCCCGACGGGAGACGCAGCGACGGGCCGCGGTCGCGGTCCTCGTGCTCGTCGTGGTGGCCGGGTCCCTCGGCCTCGCGGTCTCGTTGCTCGGGGCGCGGCAGGCACCCGGGCCGGCCATCGCCTCGGCCGAGATCGGGCAGCAAGCCCTCGACCAGGCGCGGAAGAACCTCGACCGCGTCTTCGGGCCGGGCGTGAACCTGGTGGCCAACGACCCGAAGACCGCGGAGAAGCTGCTCACCGACACGATCGACCAGCTCGACGTAGCGAGGACGGCAGGCATCGCCGCCGCCGTCATCGCCCCGCTCCGGACCAGGGCGGTCGGCGGGCTCGATCAGTTGTACGGCATGGTCGAGGTCACGCCACTCGACACGTTCACGTTTCCTGCCGACATCGGGGTCGACCTCACCGGCCTGGTTCGAGGTCCCGACGGGGCTCCCTACGTGCTCGATCCCAAGACCGCGAGCGTGTACCGGATCAACCTGACCGACCTGACCGCCGTCGCGATCTTCCGGGAAGGGACCAAGGCCGCCGGTTCGACCGAGGCTGCGCCGCGCCTGCTCTCCACCGGTGGGCCCGACGTCCTGGTCCTCGACGCCAAGAACGTCCTCTGGCGCTGGCGACCGGCCGACGCGAAGGGCGTCGGCACGACCACGAAGATCAAGGTCACCGGGGCCGCCGAGTGGGGCAACGACCTCCTGGCGCTCGGGACCTTCGTCCGCGACGCGTCGGCCGGCCTGTACAACCTGTACATCGTTGATCCGTCGGAACAGGAGATCCTGGCCTACGCCCCGGCCGCAGACGGGAGCGGCTTTCCCTCCGCGCCCAACAAGCGCCTGACGACCCCGCGGCCCGTGGACGGCGTGACCAGCCTGTTCATCGACGGCGATATCTGGATCGCGGATTCCGGGGCGATCCTGCGGATCGTCAGCGGCACGACCGATGGCTGGTCGTCGGCCGCCCTTCCGGACGGCAAGCTCCGCCCGGCGCCGTCGTTCACGGCGATCATGTCCGGGAGCGAGCGCCGCACAGGCCGGATCTATGGCTACGATCGGGCCAACGCGCGCCTGGTCGCCTTCGCCAAGGCAAAGGGCGGCTACCTCGAGCAGTACCGGCTGGCCCTCGGGAGCAAGGCCTGGGAGGACGTCCGTGGCTGGTACGTGGAGCCGGGCCTTGCCGATGCGCCGGACGCGGTCGTCTGGATCACTGCGACCGGCCTCCATCGCGCGGTCCTCGAATCGGCCACCAGCAGCCTCGTGCCATCGGCGTCGCCCGGAGCTTCCGGCAGCGCGATCCAGGCGTCGGCGGCCCCCGCTCCCTGACGGTCGCCCGGACTGACAACACCGAGTCCGACGAGCCGGGTGATAATCCCACCATGGGTCGTCTCGTCGAGATGGTGGTCGAAAGCGTGCGCGTCCACATGCTGTCGAGCCGCCACGTGGTCATCCTCAAGGACGCCGAACGGGATCGCTACCTCCCGATCTGGATCGGCGCGTGGGAGGCAAGCGCCATTGCCATGAAGCTCCAGGGCCTCGATGCGGAGCGGCCGATCACCCATGACCTGTTCGCCGCTACGCTCGAGGCGCTCGGCGCGAGGATCGACCGGATCGTGATCGGCGACCTGGCCGAGGAGACCTACCACGCGCGACTGATTCTCGAGGTCGATGGACGGACAGTCGAGCTCGACGCGCGTCCGTCGGACTGCGTCGCGCTGGCCGTTCGCACCCAGACCCAGATCCTCGTCGCCGAGGAGGTCCTCGATCGGGCGGCCCTGGCGAGTGATCCCGACGCGGACGATGACGCGGACCCGCCGGCAACCGCAGAGCGGCAGCGCGGGCGGGCGAACGTGGATCGGGACTATCGCCCGGACGTGCCGACCGAATCGCTGGGCGAGGCCATCGTCGACGAGCGACTCGGGATGTTCCGGGACTTCATCAACTCGCTCGACAAGGACCAGGGAAGCAGCTAGTCGAGCGGCAGGATCGGTGCCCCGCGGCCGAGCGCCCGGTCCCGGCGCAGCCACAACCTGATCCGCAGCGACCAGAAGTCGCGGATCGCCCGGAAGATGACCTGCGGCCGGGCACCCGTCGGGGAGCCGGCAACCCGCGGATAGTGGGGCACCCCGACCTCGACGATCTCACGGCCTTCGGCCCGCAGCTTGATCAGCAGCTCAGCCGAGAAGAACGCGCCCTCGGATTCGACGGCGACCCCCCTGAGGACGTCGCGCCGGATCACCTTGCAGGCGCAGTCCACGTCGGTCACCCGCAGCCCGAAGAAGATCCGGGTGGCAAGGCGATAGGCGCGGGCATACAGGGTCCGGATGAGCGGATCGGCGCGGCGGATCCGGAAGCCGACGACGGCATCCACGCCGCCTTCTCGATATCGCGCCGTGAGCCTGGCGAGGTCCGCGACCCGGAACTGGCGGTCGCCGTCGGTGAAGGCGATGACATCGTGCCGAGCCGCGCCGAAGCCGGACCGAAGCGCGGCGCCATAGCCGCGGTTGCGCGGATGGTGGACAACGCGGACCCGGGGATCCGCGGCGACCAGCTCGTCGGCGATCGTCGGCGTCGCGTCGCGCGATCCGTCGTCCACGATGATCACCTCGAACGCCTCGGCGATCGCGGGCAGGTCGGCCAGGGCCTCCTCGACGAGGTCGCGGAGGTTCGCCTCCTCGTTGTGCGCCGGAAAGAAGTACGACAGCGCCTGAACTCGCGCGGGATCGGTCAACCGCCGGCGCCCCGAAGGCCGCGGACGCGATACATGATCGTCTCGGTCGGACTTCCGACCGGCACGATGTCGAACAGGTCACGGACCAACTGGAGGTCGTGGTCGTTGGCGCGGATCACATAGACGGGCCGGCTGCCAAGGAATCGGGCGATCACGTCGGTTGCCTCTCCATAGTCCAGGTCCAGGCGCGTGCGGTCGTCGATGACCGTGACGTCGGGACGCCGATGCTCCACGAACTGGGCGTACCAGAGGACGGTGGATGCGCTCCACCAGCTCACGATGACGGCATCCGGCGCGGCTTCAGCCAGCACGGAACTGACCCACTGCTGCGCCGACGTATCGTGGCTGGAATCGGCGACTTCTGCTCGCCCCGACAGGTCCGTCGCCGTGGGCAGCGCCAGGAGGCCCGCGAGCGACAGCGCGACCGCCGAGGATGCCAGGCGGGCGAGGGTCCCGCGCACTGCGGGCCGCGCTGTGCCTCCTGTCGTCCCGCTTGGATCGCCGGGCTCAGGAGACGATGTCCCGCGGCCGGGCACCGGGTCGTCGACCTCCGGCGCGGGGCCGGCGACCAGCTCGACGATGACGCCGGCCAGGATCGCGAGCCAGGTCCACGCCCAGAGCGATGGACCCAGGTAATACCGGCTGATGTCGGCATTGACGTACGAGGCGTTGAACACGACGGTGATCGCCATCGCCGACCCGCTCAGGAGCGCGTATCGCCACTGGCGAACGGCCGTCGCGACGAACGCGACCGGGATGATGGGCGTGAGGTAGCCGAATTCCGCGGATGCCAGGCGCGCCAGGTCCGCGAGCTTCCGCGGCAGGTCCCCGAGCGGGTCCACCAATGAGCCGCGGAACTGCTCGGCAAGGGCGACGTACCAGAATCCGTCCCAGGTATCCGGCTTCCCATAGACGAGCGGTGCCCGAAAGGGCCCTGCACGCAGCGGCAGCTCGAGGTAGACGGCGACGACCGTGCCCACCACGGCCAGGGCGCACACAGCGACGAGCCGAGGGCGCAGGAGGATCCCCGGCTGGACGCTCAGCACGTACAGGCCGACCGGCGCCGCGAGCAGGAGCGTCAGCGAGTGGTTGCCGACGGACAGGCCGAACACCACGCTGGCACCGACCAGCCATCGGCCGGCGGTCGTCGATCCGGAGCGGTGGGCCTGTTCCCAGCGCACGAGGAGGACGAACAGGGCCGCGACGAAGGCGAGGTGGAGCGTATGCGGATCCGCGTGCGTCGCAAGGCGCCAGCTCGCCGGGCCGAGGGCAACCGCGAGGCCCGCGGCAACGCCGAGCGCCAGGTGACCCGACAGGCGACGTACGAGGTGCACCGTGAGCCCGCCCGCGGCCGCGACGCACAGGAGCGACAGCACATTCATGCGGAACGCCGGCTCGCCGATCGGGGCCAGGAGCAGGTTGCTGATCCAGCCCAGCAGGACATAGGTCGGGTAGCCCGTCGGATGGGCCGTTCCCATGATCGGCAGGATGGTCTGGAACTCGCCGGTGTCCCAGTAGGCGACGCCGGGCAGCAAGCCGGGCCAGACCAGGGCGAGGACCGCGATCGCCACCAGGAGCGGCCCGCCGACCTCGACCCATCGGCCGAGCCCGGCGCTCACCGAGCGGACCGGTCGGACCAGCGCTGCGGGCCCATCCGAGGTCACCATCCGAGCAGATTGCCCCAGGTCATGCCCCAGAAGTTGACCGCGACCGAGACGCCGATCAGCCACGTGGCCAGCATCCCGATGCCGCCCCGTCGCGACACGCCAAGCGCGACCAGCGGGAGCGCGAAGACCACGAAGTCGTTGCTGAACCGATAGCCGAACTGGACCCAGCCCTGGCTGAAGTGCATCAGGTTCACCAGCGCGATCGCGAGGACCGCCAGGCCGGCCCCGGCAACCAGCCGCGATCGCGCCGCGTTCCGCAGGGCGGGCAGCGCCAGGACGTAGGCAGGGCTGGTCAGGAGGATGCTCATCCCGACATCGCGAGGCAGGACGAGAGGACACCTGACGTCGAACAGGCCGCGGACCGCGCCGGGATCGGTGCACAGGTGTGCGCCCGGACCAAGCCCGCTCGGGATCTGGTCAGGGAGGATGGCCGGCGTCCCGAACAGCATCAGCCCGAGGTTCTGGGGCAGGTAGCGGATGTCCTCGATGGACCAGCTCGGGTGGTAGCCCAGGGCGGCGTAGCCGTTTGCCTCGAGCTGGTACAGGTACTCGTAGCCGGGATGGAACAGATGGCCGGTCGTCGCCTGGTTGTACGCGAGCAGCAGGCCGATCGGGATCAGGGCGCCGAGGCCGGCCGAGACCGCTCGCCGGGCGGCACTCCCGCCGCTCCCGACGAACACGAAGAACGGAGCGCCGAACACGATCGTCAGCCGCGCCGTGCAGGCGATCCCGAACAGGAGACCCGCCGCGAACTGCCGTCGGTCGATCAACGCGCCTGGGTTTCGAAGCCGGTCGCCGACCTCGGCGAGGGCATCCAGCGCGGCATTGAACAGGCGATCGATTCCCGAACCGATGGCCCCGGCGGGGCCGTCAACGCCCACGTCCTCGTCCGCACTCATGTCGGCTTTGAGGGACCTGTCGCCGCCCAGGGCGACCCCGATCGCCAGGAACGCGAACGCGACCGCGACGACGTGCGCGAAGAACCACGTGGTCCCGAGCTCCGCCGCGTACCAGAAGACCGTCCCGAACCCGAAGAAGATCGTGACCGCCAGGCGAACCGGTCGACGGATCGGCAGGCGACCGAGCGCCCACCAGCACAGGCCGACGTCGATGGCCCCCACGACGACCGAGACGGCACGGTGGTCGGTGGCCAGCCCGAAGATCGCCACGACCGGCATCAGGACGATGGCAGGCAGGGGTGGGAACGGCAGGAGTGCGAAGCCCGTCTGGGCCCCAGATGCATCGAGGATCGGGAACACGTCCTGGAAGTAGTCATTCCCCGGCACCGGCCAGGGGATGGCCGCGCTGCCGCCCAGGAAGGCCATCGCCTGCCACACGAAATGGTTGTAGAAGCGGACCGATCCGGGCAGCCAGTAGGCCGCAAGTGCGACGCCCACAAGCACGCCACCGATGACGACGGACGGCACGAGGTCAAGCCAGTGCGGAACGGATCGGGCGCGACCGGCCGTGGTCTGACCCTGTGCTACGCTGCGACCCACCTCATCGCTCGCGCAGGAGGCCGATCCGGTTGACAGGCCCCGTGTCGGGTGAGGCCGTGGGCGAGGACGGGGCGCGTGCCGGGACGCGAGACAGCGTCGGCAGCATCCTCATTCTCCTCGCGCTCGGACTCATCTTCCGCGTCATCATCGCATACCTCCTGCCCGGTTCCGGCTTCAAGAACGACATCGGCGCGTTCCAGTACTGGGCCGACAACCTCGCGACCGAGGGCCTGCACGGCTTCTACGCGCGCGACTTCTTCCACGACTACACGCCCGGTTACCTGTACGTCCTGTTCCTGGTCGGGCTGGTCGGCCAGGCGCTGGGAGGCATCGGCGACCTGATCAAGGTGCCCCCGATCCTCGCGGACATCGGCCTGGCGTACCTGGTCTGGTCGATGACCCTCGAGCTCGGCGGGAGCCGGCGGGCCGCCCGCCTCGGCGCCGCGATCATGGTCATCAATCCCATCACCTGGTTCGACAGCGTCGTCTGGGCGCAGGTCGATTCCTTCGGGCTCGTCTTCCTGCTGCTCGCATTGCGCGAGCTGTGGCGCGATCGGCCGGAGCGCTCCGCGATCCTGACGGTCGTCGCCGCGCTGATCAAGCCGCAGCTGGGCATCCTCATCCCCATCGTCGCGGCCGTCACGATCCGTCGTGCGCTGTGGCCCGAAGGCGGTTTCGGGTCCGAAGGGCCACCCGCCCGACGCCGCTCGACCACCCGCTGGGAGGCGGACCTGCGCGGCCCCGTGCGGATCGTCACGACCGGCCTCGCCGGCCTCGCGACGGCGGTGGCCCTGTCCCTGCCG
>SCTE01000243.1 GCA_004298915.1 Chloroflexota bacterium
TTGCCGGCCAGCGTCGGAGCCACGCCGGTCGGCCAGGCGCCGCGGGGGGCGCCGCGCCGGATCGCCCCCCTCCCGGCCACGCCGGATCCAGGAGCGCCGCCCGGCCCCCGGTGCCGCTCGGGATCGAACGCCACGACCACGGTTCCCCCGGACAGGCCCTTCGCGACGTAGTCGTTGGCCACGCCGGTCAGCCGAACCTCGAGGCCGCGCCCGAGGAAGGCGCCAAACGATTGGCCGGCGGCCCCGCGCAGTCCGATCCGGATCGGCGTGGTGATCGAGCCGCGCTCGACCTCGCCGGTGAGCGCCGCCCCGAAGGATCGCTCGCTCGTCGTGATGGCCAGGCCGTCGAGAGCGACCCCGCCATGGCCGCGAAGCGCCCCGACGAGCCGGGCCTCCATGGGCGAGGCCGCCACCCGGGCGGAGTGCCGGCCGGCGCCCGCCGGATCGGCCCTTCGATCCGGGCCTGCCGTCCAAGGCGGCGAGGCGACGACCCGGCGGATGCCCGCATCGCCCGGGCCGCTGACCCGCAGGGTGCTGCGTGCCTCCCCGACGATCTCGCCGACCGACCGGGCGCCGATCGCCGCAAGTTCCTCACGAAGGTCCTCGGCCAGGGCCAGGACGAAGCGCTCGACCTGCTCCGGCGTTCCCGTGAACTTCGCCCTGAGGTCGTCCCGCTGGGTTGCGATGCCGGTCGGACAGGTGTCGAGATGGCACTGGCGAGCCATGTCGCAGCCGATGGCGACGAGCGCCGCGGTTCCGAGCGCGAACTCCTCGGCACCGAGCAGGGCGGCCATCAGAAGATCGCGTCCTCGCTGGAGGCCGCCGTCGGTCCGCAGGGCGACCCGATCGCGCAGGCCATTCCAGAGCAGGACCTGGTGGACCTCGGACAGGCCGAGCTCCCATGGGACGCCGACGTGCTTGATCGACGACAACGGCGACGCGCCGGTCCCGCCGGCCCCGCCGGCCAGGTGGATGTAGTCGGCGCCGGCCTTGGTCACGCCGGCCGCGATCGTGCCGACGCCTCGCGATGCGACGAGCTTCACGCCGATGCGGGCGGCCGGGTTGATCGCGCGAAGGTCGGCGATGAGCTGGGCGAGGTCCTCGATCGAGTAGATGTCGTGATGCGGTGGCGGGCTGATATAGGCCCGACCGGCCTGCCCGCGCCGGAGCGTGGCGATGTAGGCCGTGGCCTTGCGTGCCGGCAGCTGGCCGCCTTCACCGGGCTTGGAACCCTGGGCGATCTTGATCTCGAGTTGCTCGGCTCGGGCGAGATAGGTCGCAGTGACGCCGAATCGGCCCGAGGCCACCTGCTTGATCGCTGCATCGTGCCGGATTCCGTCAGGCCCGGGCTCGTACCAGGCCGGATCCTCGCCGCCCTCGCCGGTGTTGGCCGACCCCCCGGCACGCTGGACGCCGATCGTGAGGACCTGATGCGCCTCGGGCGAGAGCGCCCC
>SCTE01000244.1 GCA_004298915.1 Chloroflexota bacterium
CATCGAGCGTCCGGTAGACGGTCGATGGCGTCGTCGCCGGCTGGAGTTCGCGGCATCGCTCGATGAGCTGGCTCCCGGTCACGTGGCCGACCGTCCCGCGGAGGACCGCGATCAAGGTGGCTCGCTGCGATGTCCATCGAAGGCCGCCGGCTCGCAGGCGATCGGGAACCGCGTCCCAGGCCGTGGTTCCCGGCCGGGTGGCTCGCGCAGGCTTGCCGCTCACCGAAGTCCGATCGACTGGAGCCATCCGTCGATCGCCGGCAGGGAGCTGTCCACCCCGATCACGAACGCGAAGCCGATGACGAGGCTGAACGCGCCGGCGACGACCCCGACGACGATGTACAGGCGCTCGCGTACGCGGCTGGCGATGAACCCGGTCGCGGTGATGAACACGATGACGGAGTTGGACACGAGCAGGCCTACGATGAAGGCAAGGAGCATCGGGATGCCCAGGCCCTGGCTCGACGCCCCGCCGATGGCCGCGATGAGCAGGACCTGGGTCCCGGTTTCGGCACCGATCCCGTGGATCATGCCGACCCCGAGGGCGGTCCTGGGTCCATAGGCGGTCATCTCGATCGGATCGGCGTGCTCGTGCCCGTGCAGGCGGGCCTGGAACCGCCGCCAGCCGAATCGGAGCGAATCGAACACGAGCATCCAGCGCGATCGAAGCCGGAACGCCTGCCCATGCCGCGCGTACTGGTAGAGCGAGATGAACACCCACGTCCCGAGGAGCAGCAGGGTCAGGCCGACGACGCGACTCATGATCGGGTCGACCCAGTCCGGCAGGACGGCGCCGAAGGCCAGGGCAAGCGACCCGAGCACGAGGACGACGAGCGCGTGGCCGAGGGCGTACAGCGTCCCCAGGGCGAGGGCCCGGCGCTGCTCGACGATCAGTCGCGGGTGGACCGCCTCGACCGGCACGTGCCCGTGGTCCGCGCCACGGCCCGTCGCCACGTGGGCGTGTTCCGCGGGATCGGCGTGGGCCGCGAGCTCGGCCGGGCCGCCGTGGGCATGCTGATGCGCGGGCGCGGGCGCGGGCCGGCCGTCGGTGGTCGGCGCATGGGCGTCCCCGCGAGTCTGGTGAGCCGCCTCGTGGGCGGCCTCGTGGACCTCCTCCGCAGCCTCGGCGGCCGTGGTCGTCGAGGTCACGTCGGTGATCGCCGCGATGTGGTCCCAGTCGAACCCATGCCGGATCCCGAGCACCAGGGCCGTTCCGAGGAGGCCCGCGCCCCCGGCAACGGCGAGATCGAGCCCGAAGGCAGCGAGAAGCATGATTCGTCAGCGTCCTTGATGCAACGTGTTGCAATAGCGTGGGGAGTCGTCCCCCGCCTGTCAACCGTTGATGCGCAGCTCGCGACCGACCGGATCCACCTCGGCCGGGGTTGCTCGTGGCCGGGTTGCGAGCCGGCTCAGTCGTGCAGCCGGCCGAACCGCGCCATCACCTCGCGCAGTCGATCGTGAGGCAGGCGATGCGCCGTGAGGCCATCCCGGCCGGTCATGGTCTCAGCCGCGACGAGCGCGTTCACGATGGCCTCCTCGGTCGCCTCGACCGTCGCCTCGAAGATCGGGTCGAGGGCCTGGTCCCGGAGCAAGCGGACCGTCGACACGCCGGGCCCCGGACCTCGGTTCTCCGGCTGCGGCACCGCGAGGTTGCCATTCGCGAAGCACAGGAAGATATCGCCCGATGTCGTCGCGCCGAAGCTGCCCGCTCGGGCGAGACCCAATCCGGCACGCTGCGCGACCCGGGCGCACTGGGTCGGGATCAGCGGAGCGTCGGTCGCGACGATGATGATGATCGAGCCGTCACGCTCGCGAGCCTGGGACGCAGGCGGCGCTTCCGGCGCGTTCCACGTTGCCTCGCCGGGGCTCTCCGGGCCGTACGGCGACGGAACCTGATCGACGCCGATCTCGGCCCCGACGGGCACGCCATCGATCCGGAGCAGGCGTCGATGGCCGTAGTTGGCCTGCACGAGGACGCCGACCGTCCATGCGCCATCGGTCGCGGCGAGGCGACGCGACGCGGTCCCGATGCCGCCCTTGAACTCGTGGCAGATCATGCCGGTGCCGCCGCCGACGTTGCCCTCCGCGACCGGCCCGGACCGGGCGCCGGCAAGTGCCGCCACGACGTGCTCGGGCTTGACGTGCATCCCGTCCGTGTCGTTGAGCACGCCATCCCACGTCTCGCCGACGATCGGGAGCGACCAGAAGAACGCCCCGGGCGGCTGGCTTCGGATGCCCTCGGTGACCAGGGCATCGCGGACGACGCCGACCGAATGGGTATTGGTGATCGCGACCGCGCCGCCGAGCATCCCCGCCTCGCGAACCCATTCGAGGCCCGTCATCTCGCCATTCCCGTTCAGGACGTGGGAGGCCGCGAAGACCGGCTCGCGCCAGACGTCGCCGCCGTGCGGGATCAGCACGGTCACCCCGCTCCGGATCGGGCCCGTCCCGACCCGGAGCGGCCCGTCGCCCTCGATGATCGTCGCGTGGCCGACCCGGACGCCCGGCACGTCCGTGATCGCGTTCAGCGGACCCGTGGCCATCGTCCCGATCCGGATCCCGAGGTCGCGCGCCCGCGGCCTTCTTGCCTCACCCGTCATCGGCGCGTCGAATCGCGTCGTCTAGTCCGAACGGCTCGTCGACACCACGTCGACGCCGGGGATCTTCGAGATCGCCTCGAGTGCCGAGACCATCGACGCGTTGGAGCGACCGCGGACCGACAGGTCGGCTCGGTAGCTGTCCTTGCCGAGCCGCTGGGTCTGGACCGACGCGATGTCGAGCTTGTAATTCGTGAGGACCGTGGAGATGTCCCCGATCGCCTCCACCCGCTCGAGCCCGAGCCGGAGCTGGAGTTCGGGCAGGTGCGTGCCGCGGAGCCGCTCCGCGAGGGCGTTGATCGGCCACAGGCTGGTGAGGATGATCAAGCCGCCGACGAGGGCGATGATGTGCTCGCCGGCCCCGGCGGCCATGCCAACAGCGGACGTGGCCCACAGGCTCGCTGCCGTCGTCAACCCGCGGATCACGACGCCATCCTTGAGGATGGCCCCGGCGCCGAGGAAGCCGATCCCGGACACGATCTGGGCGGCGATCCGGGTCGGATCGATCGGGCCCGTGGCCGCGCCATCGGTGTTGAACCCATGAATCGACATCACCGTGAACAGGGCCGACCCGAGAGCGACGAGCATGTGGGTCCGGATGCCGGCGGGATGGCCGTGGATCTCCCGCTCCGCCCCGACCGCAGCGCCAAGGGCCGCGGCGATGACCAGCCGCAGGGCCAGGTCCAGCTGGAGGTTGACGTCGATCATCGCGCCGTCGTCGTTACCATCGCGCCATCATAGCCGCGAGCGGGCGCGGGCCGGTCGATGTCACCAACGCGTCACGCCCGGCGGGGTAAGGTCCAGGAGTGATCGAACGCGCAATCGCCGGGCACGCTCCGGCCTCTTCGAATCCCGGCCGCGCCGTGGCCGCTGCCATCGGCGTCCTGGCCACGGGCGCGGCCATCGGAACGG
>SCTE01000245.1 GCA_004298915.1 Chloroflexota bacterium
CCCCTGGGGCTACCAGGGCCGACTCGATCTCGCGGCGCCTGCTGACACCGATCTATACGACTTCGGCTTCCGCCCCTATGCCCCCGATCTCGGCACGTTCACCTCTCCCGACGATCAGGCCGGCTCCGCCCTCAATCCGCTCAACTTCAACCGCTACCTCGACCGGTACGTCCGGTGCCTACCCGATCACGGTTGTCCACCGCAATGACGATCCGGCCACCGGGACCGTCGTCATCGATGGCGAAGCGATCGGGACGACGCCCCATCATCCGTTCTTCACCGCCGAGCACGGCTGGACCGATGCCGCCGATCTCGGCGCGGGCGACCACGTCCCGAGCGCGACCGCCGGGCCCGGTGTCGTCGAGTCGGTGTCCTTTGCCGGCGGCGCCGCGACGATGGTCAATCTCACCGTCGCCACCGCCCACACGTTCTATGTTGGCGAAGGCTCCTGGCTCGTCCACAATTGCGGCGGGGAGCCAGGCAGGGGCGGTAGCGGAAACACTGCTGGACCAAACGGGGAGTCGGGTGGGACATACCACTTGGTCGATGATGACGGAATTGTCCAATACACCGGGCGATCCAAAAAAAACCTCGAAGCGCGAAGGACCTCATATCGAAATGACCCTGTTAAGGGGATCTGACGTTCAAGGTCGACCGATACAGCGACAACTATGCCGCGGTTCGCGGCAGAGAGCAGATAATATCAACATATACAAGCCAAAGCTCAATCTGATTCGAGGTATCGCCCGATCGAATCCAAACCGGCTCAGCTACCTGCTGGCGGCGCGCCGGCTCAGTACGCCATATCGCGTCGCGATCGAATGACAGTTGGCCGGCCGAAACCCGCGATCGAATACACAGCAGGCGATTGGTTCTCAGTGCCGTTGGGGGATCAGAAGGCACTGGGCGTCGTGACTCATGTCGGCGCGAATCGCGACTTTCTCGGCTACTATTTTCGGGATTCCGAGTCAGGCGGAGACCTTTCCGTGCTCCAACCCGAGCAAGCCATCCACGTCGCGGTCACTGCCGATGACGCCGTTTGTGATGGAACTTGGCCGCTTCTTGGTCGGCGCACGACGTGGCAATACGACCTGCCCGAATTCGTCTCGAAGGTCGGTTCGACCCTTGAATACCTCGTCACGTTGGAGCCTTCGAACTACCTCATCGAGAAGCGAATCCGGCGCCGTCCTCCGGCAGATGAGCAGATGCGGCCGCGGGTTGGACTCGCAAGCCGTTTCGCGATCCAGCGATCCCTCCTTCGTCGGCTGGGGGAAGAAGCTGTGCGAGTGGACGCCGTGCGCTCGGAATTTGACCCTGATCCCGTTCGAGACTGGCTGGCCGGGCTCTCTCGTAACGTTACGACCGAGGACGTCATGAACCCGATCAGGACTCTGGACGCCGACTCCGCGAGCTACGCGGAAATCGATGCCTCGCAGATTGCCGTCGCCGCCATCTCAATCGTTCAGGAGGCCCTCAGTCGTGAGGGACGACCTCTGCCGCTCGTGGTCGAGGCCTGGGCACAGCAAGTCGACGTTAGGGACGTCGACAAGGCAATCATCTCGAGAGTGGCTCAGCGGCTTCTTCACGATGGCGAGTGGATCGACCTTGAGCGCAGGGCCGATGCTCACAATCCGATGCTCGAGCTTTTGGAGCGCGTCGTCCGCGAAGCGGACCCGGATCCACCTTCGACTACGGCCCGCACCTCATGACGGAACAATACGGGATCGATGCCAACTTCTGAGTCGCTCTTCGTCATATGGGAGCGAGTGGACGGTCGAGCGCTCACGATGCGCGTTCGGCCCGATCGTTGGACCGCATCGGCCGCTGATTGGTACGAACCGGCTCTTCGGAATCTTCTGATCTGGAAGGAGTCTGATGCCGAATCGACAGGAACTAACCCGTCCGGCGCTTCAAGCTCTTCGCCGCGACGCCGCCCGAAAGGACCGGTCGAGGATCGTGCTTGAGGGCATTGTCCTTCCGCGAATAGAGTGGCCGCACGGCCTGCACCGAGTAGACATCATTGACTGCGATGTTGGCCTGATGTTCTCTCAGGGATGGCTCACGCGAGCGCGCTCGAGAGTGGATCTCGCGATCGCCGACTGCACATTTACCTCTTCGGATTGGTCGGGCCTCTTCTTCCGCGGTGGTCGGATCTCAGGATCCCACTTCGACCGGGTCTTTTTTCGTGACGGGTTCATCTCTGAATCAACGTTGGAGGGCGTTCGATTCCAGGGCTGTCAGATGGAAGATGTCCATCTGCGCAAGACCAAGATGCGAGGCGTGGATATTTCGGATGTGAGGATTCGGCCGCGAAGCCACTGGGCCGATTGTGAGTTTGATCAGGTGGTCATCGGAGGAGAGGCGCATACGCTGGTCGTCTCGAACGGTATGTACCTGGGGCTCGATCTCGCAGGGCTGGAGATGTTCGACTCCACTTTGCTGATCCGAGATGCCACAGCGCGCATCCGGTTTCCGGACTTCGTTGAGTCGTTTGCCGTCGCGGGCGCCGCGCTTCGAGAGGTGGAGCAGGATCCGGCGATGTCGCATTTGACGCCCTCGGCGATGACGCACTTCCGAGAACTCACCGCAGCCTTTGCCGAACTCTATGTTGTGGTCGACGCGTCAATGTTCAAGGACGATCCCCGCTTTCCATCGCCTTTTTCGTTGGCGGAGGTCGAGATCATCATGGCTGCTCTTCGGCGGCATAAGACAGCGACGACTCCAAATTGGTAGCTCCGACACCGGTCTCGCCGGTGGCTCCGCCCACACGTACACCGTTGCCGCGCTCGATGGGGCCGGCAACGCGAGTGCCCAGAGCACGAGTGCCGCCGGCACCACCACCGCCCCGGTCCGGACCACGGCGTATGCCTATGACCTCGCCGACCGCCTGACCGGGATCACCCCACAGGCCGGTGCCGGTGCCGCGGCCACCCTCACCCTCGACGCCCTCGGTCGA
>SCTE01000246.1 GCA_004298915.1 Chloroflexota bacterium
GCCCAGGCCGTTGTAGCCGAAGACCAGTTCCAGCGCAGAGTTCGTCTCACTGCCGCCGATGAACGGCCGGTTCGCCGCCGGTATCAGGTCGACGATCACCACCCACCATGCGCTGCTCGCGATGACGGCCGTCGCCGCCACCGCGAGGCCGCCGATCCGCCGGCGGACCGATCCGGGCGCCGCGATCGCCCAGGTGATCGCGAATGCCGGCAGCACCAGATAGGCCTGCAGGTACTTGGTGTTGAAACCGAGGCCCACGAGGACCGCCGCCACGACGACCCAGCGGAGGCTCCCCGATTCAAGCGCTCGCACGAAGGCACCGGCCGCAAGGACCAGCAGGAGCGTCAGCAGCGCATCGGGATTGTTGTAGCGGAACATCAGGACCGCCGCCGGGGTCAAGGCCGCGACGAGCCCGGCGATGACCGCGGCCACGGGCCCGAACTGGCGCCGGACGATGAGGAAGAGGACCGCGACCATCGCCACGCCGCACAGGGCCTCGGGCAGGAGGATGCTCCACGAGTTGAGCCCGAACAGCCGAACGGAGAGGCCCATCAGCATCGTGGACAGCGGGGGCTTGTCGACGGTGATGAAGTTCGCGGCGTCGAACGATCCGAAGAACCAGGCCGACCAGCTCTTCGATGCCGCCAGCGCGGCCGCCGAGTAGTAGGTGTTGGCAAATCCGCTGACGGTCAGGTTGACCAGGTAGAGGATCGCCGCGAGCCCGGTCACGCCCAGGAACGCGGGCCGGACCCACGCTTCGGATCGCTCGGTCGCGCCGACGGTCACCGGCGGCGCGCCGGCATCTGCGGCGGGTCCGGCCAGCGTGGGCAAGGTCGTGCTCATCGACAGCAGCGTATGAGGCGGTTCTGACGATTGTCTGAGAATCCCGCGAGCCTGCCTCAGGGTCGCGCCTGCCCGTCGCCCCTGTGGTGGATCAGCCAGCCCGGCGACGGATCTCCGCGCTGATCGCCGGTACGACCTGGTGCAGGTCGCCGATGACCGCGTAATCGGCGAGCGCCATGATCGGCGACTCGGCGTCCGTGTTGATGGCCAGGATCCGCTTGGCGGACTTGCAGCCGACGATGTGCTGGATCGCGCCGCTGATGCCGCAGGCGATGTACAGGTCCGGGGCGATTCGCTGCCCGGTCTGGCCGACCTGCTGGGTATGCGGGCGCCAGCCGTTGCTCGTGACGACGCGTGACACGCCGACGGCGGCGCCGAGCAATTCGGCGAGCTCTTCGAGCTCCGAGAACGCGGCCGCCGAGCCGACGCCTCGCCCACCACCGACGACGACCTTTGCGTCGGCCAGCGAGATCGAGCCCTTCGTGGGCGGCTCGTGCCCGGAGACGCGAACCACGAGATCGGCAGCCGAGACGGAAGGAGCGAAGGAGGTGACCGCGGCGGCCGGAGAACCGGCCCGTTCATCGACGGCGACGGCGTGGGGTGCCATCGTCAGGCATCGAATGGGGGCATCGAGCGTGGCGTCCTCCAGCAGGCTGCCGGCCCAGCGCTGGCGTGTGACCGACCACGAGGCGCCCGGCGTCGCCGACAGGACGTTCGCCGCCAGCGGCACGCCGAGTCGAGCTGCCGCGTGCGCCAGCACCTCCGAACCGCGATCCGTGCCGGGCCCGATGACCGCACTCGCGTCCCGTGCGCCGGCGAGCTCGGCCAGCGCGGCGCCCCAGGCCGCCGGCGCGTAGGCCCTGGCAACCGCCGCGTCCGTGACGACGTGGGCCGTGCCCGCACCGTGGGCTCCGAGGGCAGCAGCAACGCCGCTCGCCTCCGGACCGAACAGCACCGCCTCGACCGGCGCTCCGCCGAGCCCATCCGCCACCGATCGTGCGAATGCCAGCGTCTCGAGCGAGACC
>SCTE01000247.1 GCA_004298915.1 Chloroflexota bacterium
GCGGCGCGGGCGAGCATCGTGCCGAACGTGATGATCTGCGCGACATGGTCCTGGCCGTACTTTCGCGAAACGTAGGCGATGACCTCGTCCCGGCGGTCGTCCTGGAAGTCGACGTCGATGTCCGGCATCGTCACGCGGTCCGGGTTCAGGAACCGCTCGAACGGCAGGCCGTAGGCGATCGGGTCGACCGGCGTGATCCCGAGCGTGTAGGTCACGATGGACCCGGGGGCGCTTCCCCGGCACGTCGTCTGGATTCCCTGTTCGCGGGCGAACCGGATGAAGTCGGCAACGATGAGGAAGTAGCCCGCGTAGCCCATCGACAGGATGACGCCGAGCTCGTAGTCGAGGCGCGTCTGGAGCTCCGGCGTGACCGTCCCGTAGCGCCAGGCCAGGCCCTTCTGACACTCCTTGCGCAGCCACGACTCCACGGTCTCGCCGTCCGGGACCGGGAAATGCGGGATGCGCAGCTGGTTCAGAGGCAGGGTCACGTCGCACATCTCGGCAATCCGCCGCGTGTTCAGGAGCGCCTCGCGCTGGTCCGGGAACAGCGCCTCCATCTCGGCGGCCGACTTGAGGTAGAAGTTGTCCGACTCGAACTTCATGCGATTCGGTGTGTCGAGGTTGTTGCCCGTGCCCACGCACAGGAGCACGTCCTGGGCCGGCGCCTGCTTCCGATGGACGTAGTGGAGGTCGTTGGTCGCGACGAGCGGGAGGCCCGTTTCCGGGGCCAGCCGGAGGAGCTGTTCGTTGAGCCGGCGCTGCTCGGGCAGCCCGTGGTCCTGGAGCTCGAGGAAGAACCGGTCCTTGCCGAGGATGTCGCCGTATTCCCCCGCGATGGTCCGGGCAAGGTCCCAGTCATCGACCTCGAGCGCCCGCGAGACCTCGCCGTTCAGGCACGCAGACAGGCCGATCAGCCCCTCGCTGTGCCGCGCGAGGTGCTCGCGATCGATCCGCGGCTTGTAGTAGTAGCCGTCCAGGTGGGCATCGGTGACGAGGCGGCACAGGTTCCGGTAGCCGACCAGGTCAGATGCCAGCAGGATCAGGTGGAACGGCTGGGCGTCGGCCTTGCCCTCCTTGTCGGTCATCGAGCGCCGCGCGACGTACGTCTCGACGCCGATGATCGGCTTGATGTCCCGGGCCTGGGCCGCCTTGTAGAACGCGACCGCACCGTAGAGCGCCCCGTGATCGGTGATGGCGAGGCTGTCGAAGCCCTGGACGCCGGCTTCCTCGACGAGGTCCGGGATCCGCCCGAGGCCGTCGAGCAGGCTGAACTCCGAATGGGTGTGGAGATGCGTGAAGTCGCGGCCGGTCAGCGTCGTCATCGGGGAGTCAATGGTAGCCGGGCGGGCCGGACAGGGCCGCCTGGGGCGCCGGTCAGGGTCCGACGAGGCTCGCGACGACGGGCGCGATCCGCGCCACCCAGCGGGCGTACTGCGCGCCGCTCGGATGCAGTCCGTCGGACGCGACGAGGGACCGGTCCGTCGCGGCGTCGAGCGAAATGTCGTGGATGTCCACGACCGTGATCCCCCGCGCGGCCGCCAGCGTCGCGAGGATCGCGTTGTTCTCGCGGATCCCGGCGGCCTGCTGGGCAGGATCGCCGTAGTCGGCCCCGGCGGGCGTGACCGTGTAGTCGGGCGTCGTGACGACGAGGACCCGACCGGCGCCGACCCGGCCGACGAGGTCGTCGAGGATCCGGACGACGTTCGCGCGGTACGTCTCGGCGGGCACGCCCTGGACCACGTCGTTGACGCCGATCAGGAGCGTGATGAAGGCCGGCTGGAGTGATGCGAGCTGGG
>SCTE01000248.1 GCA_004298915.1 Chloroflexota bacterium
CCCAGGGACATGTCGCTCGGTTGCGTCTCGACGCCCAGCTCCCCGAGGAGCCCGATGAAGCGCGGGTAGGTGCGTTCGTTGTACACGATGAAGCCGGTGTCCACGTTCACGACACCGTCGTGCGTCGGAACCTCGACGGTCTTGACGTGACCGCCGGGCTCCGCGTCACCCTCGAAGACGGTCACATCGTGGGCGTCGCGCATGGCATAGGCAGCCGTGAGGCCGCTCACGCCCGACCCGATGACCGCGATCCTCATCGGTCGCCGTCACCCTGGCGTCCAGCCGCTGGCATGCCGGCCGCCCGCTCGTCCAGGGCTCGCTGCATCCCGTGGAGGGCGTCGCGTCCGATCTGGGCAAAGGCGCCACCAAGGAACGGTTCCGCAAGCCGCAGGAGGCCCTTCAGGCGGATATCGGCCGTGTAGTCGATCCGGGTGCCCGTGGGCAACGCCTGGAACTCGATCTCGTCCACGGCATGAACACTCGAGCCATCGCCGGTCAGGACGACCCGACTGGGTGCCTCGAAGGTCGTGATCTCGTACTCCATGGGTACGACGTTTCCGCGCATGCGGACACCCAGCCGATACCGGGACCCAAGCCCGGTCGGACGCTCCCCGATCCGCTCCGACTTCGCGACCCCCGGGTCCCAGAGCATGGAATTCCCGAAATCGGCGACGAAGGCGAAGGCCTCTTCGATCGGCAGGGAGGTCGTGATCTGCTCGCGCAGGATTGGCATGGCTTCGCTCCGTTCGTTCGTCGATCGACGCGCCTCTTCCGGAGGCGCCGCCAGGGATCGCACTACATCTGATCGAGTGAACACTACCGCCTCGTATAAGGTTTGTCAAATCTTTGACACATGTTCGCCTGGTCTGGTACGGTCCGACCATGATCGTCAGGTACGCCATCGACGCCGTCGTCGAACTCTCCGTGATCGCGAGCTTCACGCGGATCGGGCCCGCCATTCGTCGCCGCCTTTTCGCGTGGGACGCGGCGGAGCCAGGGTCGCTCAAGGGCCGCACTGCCCTCGTGACGGGTCCGACATCGGGTCTGGGTCGAGCCGTGGTCGACGACCTCGCGAGGCTTGGTGCGAGGGTCGTGCTCGTCGCACGCAGCGCCGACCGGTTGGCACGGGTTCGCGACGAGCTGATCGCGGCACACGGAGGCGACCGGTTCCCGATCGTCGTTGCAGACATGGGGTCGTTGACGTCGGTGCGCGCGGCCGTAGCCGAGGTCCTCGCAACGGAAACCCGCCTCGACATCGTGGTCGACAACGCCGGTGCGATCTTCCCCGAGCGAACGGTCGGTCCGGATGGGATCGAGGCAACCCTCGCCGTCCTCGTCGTTGGGCCGTTCGCGCTGATCGGCGGGCTGCTTCCCTTGCTCCGAACCACCCCTGCCGCGCGCGTCATCGCCATGACGTCGGGCGGCCAATACACGCAGGCGCTCGACCTGGATGACCTGCAAACGGCAGCGGCGTCGTATGCCGGCGCGCTCGCATACGCGCGCGCGAAGCGGGCCCAGGTCTGCCTCGTTCGTGAGTGGGCCCGCCGCCTGGCTGCCGACGATGTCACGTTTTGTGCCATGCACCCGGGCTGGGCGGATACGCCTGGACTGGCGGACACCTTGCCGGGCTTCTACAACGTCATGCGGCGGCTGCTCCGGACGCCGTCCGAGGGCGCGGCCACGGCGTCGTGGCTCGCTGCCACGGCGGACGTCGGCCGGTTCAATGGGAAGCTGGTTCTTGACCGGCGGGCGAGGCCTTTCGATCGGGTCCCCTGGACGGTCGTGTCACCAGCGGATCGCCGGCATCTCTGGGACCAGGTGGTGGGGCTCAGCGGCATGCCCGATCCACTTCCATCCGCCTGAGCTTCTCGTCGAGGGCCGAATTCAGCGTCGGCCCGGATCGCCACCCGACACGGTCTGTCCGGATTGGGCCTGCCTCCTCAGGCTCCGGCCCACGTGGATGGCCCAGAACGGAAAGCCGACGTACGACGCCCCGAGCAGGCCCATCCGGCCGCCCTTCGGCATCGTTCCGTTTCTGGCTCCCAGCCAGCCTGCCACCGCCGTCCACGCGCCAAAGGCGGCGAGCGCGATGGACACGGGCCCGATCTCCTCCTCGAACGTCAGCACGCCGACCACGAGGAGCC
>SCTE01000249.1 GCA_004298915.1 Chloroflexota bacterium
CCCCACCTGCTGTTCACGACGTACAACCACATGTCGGCCGTGACCGTCTCGGCCGGCCAGTCCGTTGATCGTGGCCAGCAGGTGGGCCGCGTCGGGCAATCTGGCAACGCGACCGGCCCGCACCTCCACTTCGAGGTCTGGAAGGGCCCGATCTGGAACGGCGGCTATCGGGTGAACCCGCTCGGCTACTTCTGATCCGGGCCCGCGGCCGGCGGCCGCGACAACGCCTCGCCGGATCCAGTCCTGTGCGCCCGTGGCCGTGGCGCCCCGAGCCCGTGGGAAGATAGACCCGATGTTCCTTGACAGCGTGAAGATCCTGGTTCGTGCCGGCGCCGGTGGCGATGGCGCGGCCACGTTCCGCCAGGAGGCCCATGTTCCCCGCGGCGGTCCGGACGGCGGTGATGGCGGACGCGGTGGAACGATCCACCTGGCCGTCGATCCTGGGCAGACGACCTTGCGGGACTTCTCGTATCGCCATCACTTCCGAGCCGATTCCGGCGGCCGTGGCTCCCGTGCCCGTCGTCATGGCAAGGCCGGGACCGACCTGGTCCTTGCCGTTCCACCCGGGACCGCGGTCTACGACGATGCCACCGGCGAGCTCATCGCGGACCTCGTGGCCACTGGCCAGACGGCGATGGTTGCCCGGGGCGGCCGCGGCGGTCTTGGCAACACGCACTTCAAGACGTCCACCCACCAGGCCCCGAAGCATGCCCAGAAGGGAGAGCCTGGAGAGGAGCGCTGGGTGCGCCTGGAGCTCCGGCTCATCGCCGATATCGGCCTCGTCGGCCTCCCGAACGCCGGAAAGTCCACCCTCCTCGCGGCGCTGACCGCGGCCCGTCCGAAGATCGCCGACTACCCGTTCACCACCCTCGAGCCGAACCTCGGCGTCATGGATCTCGGCATGGAGGACCGGCGCCTGCCGACCATTGCCGATGTCCCCGGCCTCATCGAGGGCGCCAGCGAGGGGGCCGGCCTCGGCCACGCGTTCCTGCGCCACATCGAGCGGACGCGGGTGCTCGTGCACCTCGTCGATGGCGCCGGCCGCGACCCCGAATGGGACCACCAGGTGATCCGGGACGAGCTGGAGGCACACGATCCGGCACTCCTCGAGAAACCCATGCTGATCGCGTTCAACAAGATGGACCTCCCGGCCGCGGCCGATGCATGGCCCGCCTTCCGGGCGGCCCGAGCGCGCGACGGCATTCCCACGGTTGCGATCGCCGCGGCCGCCGGCACCGGCCTTGACGAGCTCCAGGCCGCGCTCGCCACCCTCCTGCCCACGGCAGAGACGCTCGCCGAACCACCGGAACCCACGGGCGTGGTGGTCCATCGGATCGACACGCTCGACGACGGGTTCGGGGTCGAGCGCGATGCGGATGGCGGGTACCGCGTTCGCGGGCGTCGGGTCGAACGCCTGGCCGCCCAGACGAACTTCGATGTCGAGGAATCAACCGAGCGGTTCCAGCGCGACCTGGCTCGCCTCGGCGTGGACGCCGAACTGCGACGGGCCGGCGTCGAGCCCGGCGACGTGGTCCGGTTCGGGGAGATCGAGCTCGAGTGGAGCGGCGAGGCCTGGTCGGCCGAGCGATGGGCATGATCGTCGGCCCGGCTCCCACGGGTTCGGGCCCGCGAACCGTTGGCGTGATGGGCGGCACATTCGACCCGATTCACCTCGGCCATCTCGCGGTTGCCGAGGAGGCCCGAGAGGCGCTCGGCCTGCGGACCATCCTGTTCGTACCTGCGGGCGTCCCGCCCCACAAGCCCCAGGGAGCAGTGGCGTCGACCGAGGACCGCGTCGCCATGGTCGCGCTGGCCATTGCCGGGAATCCCTCCTTCGCCCTGAGCCGGGTCGACGTTGATCGATCCGGGCCGTCGTATACGAGCGAGAGCATGGCCCTGCTGCGCCGGGCCATGCTCGATGACGTCGAAGCCGGCGGGGACGGATCCGCACCCTTGGAGGCGGATCCGATTCGCCTGACCCTGATCATGTCGACCGAGACGCTCGCCGGCCTTCCCGACTGGCGCAACCCGCGGCGGCTCCTGGAGGAGTGTCGCGTCGCCGTCGTCCCACGGGAGGGGCACGCCCCGCCGAAGCGCGCCTGGCTTGCCCGGCACTTCCCGGGGCTTGAAGGCCGGTTCGACCTCCTCGCGGGACCCCGCCTCGGGATCTCGTCCACGGAAATCCGCGATCGGGTTGCCGCGGGGCGCTCCATCCGCTATCTCGTCCCGGACGCGGTCGAGCGGTATATCACCGATCATCACCTGTACGCTCGCGCCTTTGGCGCCAGCTGAGTTCGAGCAAAGGATCGCCCGCCCGTGACCGACCCGACCCCCAAGCCGACGCGCAAGCGCACCCGGACTGCCTCGACCGAGGCGGAGCAACCGGGCTCGGGCTCCGTACCCGGCGGCGAGGCGCGAGCAGCGACGGACCTGGTCGACGAAGCCGCCGCAACCATCGACGAGGCAACGAGCCCCGCGGCGCAGACGGCGACCGCGACCGCGGGTCGTGTTCGCGCGGTGGCGAAGGCCCGCAAGGCCGCGGCCGATGCGGATCGCTCGGCGCTCGACGTGGCACGACGGATCGTCGAGCTGGCCGAGGACAAGAAGGCCGCCGATATCGTGCTCCTCGACCTCGGTGGCCTGACGACCCTCGCCGACTACTTCGTCGTGTGCTCCGGGGGCTCCGAGCGCCAGCTCGATGCGATCGCCAACGGGATCGTCGGTGGCATGCGCGACGAGAAGATCCGGCCCTTTGGCCGTGAAGGCACGCCGGCATCGCACTGGGTGCTCGTGGACTTCGGCATCGTGATCGTCCACATCTTCACGCCGCCGGAGCGCGAGTTCTACCAGCTCGAGAAGCACTGGTCCGAGGCGAAGACCGTCCTCCGCGTCCAGTAGCGGGACTGGAGCTCCCGCCGCACGTACCGGGCCACCCCGTACCAGCGGGTCATGTCGTGGCCGGAAGCCGGATCGCACCATCTGGCCATGACTTCCATCCAGGAGCGCTGCCCGGCCTGCCGGCATCGCCTGATCACGACCCGGTTCGACACGGCATTCCGGATGCCGGACCAGTCCGAGCGGCTGTGCTTCAGCATCCCGGGTGGGCTGTGCGAGGACTGCCACCAGCTGTACATCGATCCGGAGCTCATCGAGCTCCTCGATCTCGGGGCCGGCCGGTGCACCTTCGCGATCGAGAGCGATCTCGTCGTCCAGGAGCAGGCCTGGTCGGCATGACCCCCCGGCGACCGATCTCCGGTCGGATGGCCCTCGTCCGCCGCCGACCGCACATGGTCCGGGGCGAGCAGAGCGCACGACTCCCCGCCTGGCTGCGCCACCAGCTTCCGGAGCGGGTCAGCCGGGCGACCCGACCCGATCCGCAATCCACAGGTCAAACGCCAGCCTGACCTGTCCGTCGCCGGCCGTCGCGCCGCCGACGCCCTTGACCCGCGCGTCGAGGTCGAGCAGGCCCTCCATCGCACTCGTGAGTTCCTGGACCGTCCACGCCTGCGCCTGACGGGCGAGCGTCTCCGCGCGAAACGGCTGCAGGTGCATCGACCGGACGAGGGACCCGGGGGTCTCGCCCCCCGACACGCGGTCGGCGATCTCGATGAGCTCGCGAAGTCGCCGATGGAGCACGGCGAGGAGGACGGGCTCGGGTGTGCCGTCGAGGAGCGGTTCCAGGAGATCGAGTGCCCGCGTTCGCTGGCGCAGCCCGACCGCATCCACGAACCCCCAGACGGTGCCCGGCACGGCCTCGGGCACGAGCGCGCGGACATCTTCGACGGTCACCGGTGACGCCGATCCGACATCGGTCCCGGTCGACGCGTGGAGGAGGCTGAGCTTGTCGAGTTCCATGACCGCGAGGCGGCCCTGGTTGCGGCGATCGACGTCGCCCTCGCGCACGAAGCCGCCAACGCGCGTGGCAAGCTCGCGCGCCGCGCCCTGGCCGAGCGGGATCTTCCGCTCGCGGGCACGCGCCTCGATCCAGGCCGCGAGGCCGCCCTCCCGCGGCGCCTCGAATCGACGGACGTCGCCGCCGACCGCGCGAACGGCCTCGGCCAGGCTCTTCGCCGGCGGATCCTTCTTGCCCGAGTCGGTCTCCTCGGCCACGACGAGCCCATTGCCGTCGGCGATGAGCCCGATCGTCTCGATCAGGAACGCGCGATCGGTGCCCTTGCGAACGAGGGGCCCGGCGTTCGACAGGATCGCGATCGTGCCGGCGCCGAACATCGTGCCGGTCGCGACCCGGGTCCGCAGCTCGCCAAGGAGGCGCATCGGGTCGGTGTTATCGGCCCGGATCCGCCAGCGCTCCGGGACGCCCCCGGGGAATCGCAGCGGGTCTCGGCGGAAGGTCTCGACGGCGGCATCGATCCCGTAGGCATCGTCGCCCCAGAAGTAGGCAACCGCAGTCGGGCTCACGCGGCCTCACCGCCGCCGGGCCGACGACCCGAACCGGCGCCCGGGTTCGCCGCCGGCGGCGGCGGGGAGTGCGGCGAGCGGGCGCAACGGAATCGGCGGCGGAGCATCGACTGCATCGTACCGGAGGGCCGGCCCGACCCCGGTCCACGGACGCGTCGCGATCGCGGGCTCCGATGCCGGGCTGGGACTCGCCGGTGGTGGGACCGCCACGGGCCCGGACAGTGGCAGGGCACAGAAGAAGGGGCTGGCGGCCGGCCCGGCCCAGGCCCCCGCCCCGGTCGCCGGCGGTGCGCTCGACGGCACCGGGGCCGACGCCAGGACCGCGCCGCTGGACACGGCAGTGCGGGCGCCGGTCGATCGAACGCGGACGCGGCCGATGCCGAGATCGACGGTGACCGTGCCGTCCTCGTCGGTCCGCAGCACGCGAGCGCCGGCCGCCGTGAGCCGCGCGACCGTCGCCGGCGCCGGATGGCCGTACGGATTGCCGCGACCGGCCGAGATCACCGCGAACGACGGACGAACCGCCGCCACCAGCGCCTCCGTCGACGAAGTCCGCGACCCGTGGTGGGCGACCTTGAGCAGGTCCACGGTCGGCAGGCCCTCGGCGAGCAGGTGCGGGTCGATCTGCTCCTCGACGTCACCGGCCAGCAGCACGCGATGCCCGTCGACCTCGCCGAGCAGCACGATCGAGACGTTGTTGATGCCGGTGCCGCCGTCGGTCGGACGCTCCGGGACCGAACCGGGGTCGGGCCACATGACGCGAAACGCGAACTCGTCGATGCGGAGGCGGTCCCCGGTCGCGAGCGTGCCACGTCGAATGCCGAGCCGCGTCAACTCGGCATTGAGCGCCTGGTATCCCGGCCCCGGCCCGAACATCCCCGGTTCGTACACCTGGCCGACGGCATACCGGTCGATCAGGGCCGCGAGGCCGGCAGCGTGGTCCTCGTGGGGGTGGGACAGGATCATGACATCGATCCGTCGATCCCAGGGTGGGAGGTGCTCATCGAGTGCCACGAGCAGGCGGCCCGGATCGGGCCCGCCATCGATCAGCAGGCGACCCCCGTGCCCGCCCTCGACGAGGATCGCATCCCCCTGCCCGACATCGAGCACCACCACCCGGGGCGTTCCGTCCGGTTGATGGACGACGGCAACGGCCAGCCCGGCGACCGAGCCCGCGAGGCAGGCCGCGGCCAGCCGTCCGGCACGCGACCGCCACCAGGACACCGGCCCGTTGCCGCGTTGTCGGCCGGGGGACGGCCTTGTCGAGTGCGTCGCCGGAGCGCCCGGCGGCTTGACTTCCGCCGGGCGCGCATCCGACGACTCGGCGTTCAAGCGGATCGTCGCGGCGATCATCGCCATCGCGGCCGCGGCGGCAACCACGACGGGCCACGGATCTGCGAGCTGGACGCTCGCGAACGGCACGCCGGCGCCGGCTCGAACGACGCCGACCATCAGCGAGAACAGGAGCCAGGCCGGAAGCCCGATCAGGGAGGCCGCGATCGCCGGCAGTCCGGCCATCGCCAGCAGGCCGCCACCCATCGCGACGACCCCGGCGCCCATCGCCGGCGCAACCAGCGGCACGACGCCGAGGTTCACCACGGGCGACACCAGGGACAGCCGTCCGAACGTCAGGACGACGATCGGCAGCGTCGCCAGCTGGGCGGCGAGCGAGACGCCGAGGCTTTCCGCAAGCCACGCCCGGAGCCGCCCGGGCGCCTTGCCGGCGAGCCGCTCCGTGAACGGCGTGGCCCACGCGATGAGGCCGACGGTCGCGAGGGCCGAAAGCTGGAATCCGACATCATCGACCAGGCTCGGGTCGAGCACGAGGAGTCCGGTGCCGGCCCACCCGATCGCTGCCGCCGCGCGACTCGGGCGACCGAGCTCGCGGGCACCCATGACGACGCCGGCCATGGCCGCCGCCCGGACGACGGACGGGGAGGGACCGACGAACGCGACGTAGGCCACGATCGCGAGTGCCGTCAGCGCGACCCGGCGACGCCGCGCCACCCTGCCGGCGACGGCGGCAAGCGTGGTCGCGACGATCGCGATGTTCCAGCCCGAGATGGCGACCACATGCGTGGCCCCGACGGTCGTGAACGCGGCCGAGAGGTCACGATCAACCCGGTCCCGCAGGCCGATGAGGATCCCGCTCGCCAGGCCGGCCTGGGGTTCGGGGATCGCCCGCCGGAGGGCCTGATCCGCGCCGCGCCGGAGGGCCTCGAGCGAACGGGCGAGACTGCCTTCCTCGGGGAGGACCGACAACCCGGATGCGCGAATCGTCGCGGTGATGCCGATTCGCGCGAGGTACGCCCCATACGGATCGTCGCTCGGGGGCGCCCGGAGGGCTCCGCTGACGGTGACGCGATCTCCGGGCACGATGATCGGGAAGCCCGGCAGGGTGCTCGCGACGCGCAGGCCGGCCGGGTCCGTGAGTTCGATGACCGCCAGCTGCTGGCCGGCCCGTGGGGGACTGATCGTGATGACCGTGGCCGGCCAGGGACCACGGCCCGCCGGGAGCTCAGCGGCCACCGCGGGCGCTTCCGATCGCGGGATCGCGATCGAGCGTCCGGCCACGAGGAGGACGCCGAGCACAACGAGGATCAGCCAGCGCACCACGGCCGCGGCACGGCCCCGGGATCGGCCGCTCCGGCGCACCCACTGGATCGAAGCGGCACCGGCCAGGAGGCCACTCCCGGCGCCGAGGGCGACCACCACGATGCCGCCGACTGACCGATCACGAACCAGGATCGCGCCGAGGACCGTTCCGATGACGATCCAGCCGCTGCCGGGCACGCTCAGCGCACGGTGACGAGCTCACGCAGCCCGTCGAACGTCTTCTGTCCGACGAGCTTGCGGCCGAGCAGGTCTTCGACCTTCGAGAACGGTGCCGATTCCCGCGAACTGATGATCTTGGCGGCCGTCACGGGCCCGATCCCCGGAAGCGAATCGAGTTCGGCGGACGTGGCGCGGTTGAGGTCGATGAGGGCAGCCGTGCCACCCCCGGATCCCGCGCTGGATCCGACCCCGCCGGATGCGGGCCCACCACCGCCGGTGCCGCCACTCGTCGCAGGGTCATCCCGGGACGGCACGAACAGGTGCTGGCCATCGCTCAGGGGCGCCGCCAGGTTCAACTCGAGGGCGACCCGTCGCGCGTCGACGCGCGGACCGTAGCCACCGGCAATCGCGATCGCGTCGGCGACCCGGGAATCCGGTGGCATCCGGTAGACGCCCGGGTCCACCACGGCACCGGCGACGTCGACGATCAGCACGGCACTCGTCGTTGCCGCGGTCGTCCGCTCCGGCGAGCCGCCAGCGGATGAATCGACCTCGACCGCGGCCGT
The DNA here is from genome assembly GCA_004298915.1 of Chloroflexota bacterium. GTDB lineage: Bacteria > Chloroflexota > Limnocylindria > Limnocylindrales > CSP1-4 > UBA5189. The sequence goes on from SCTE01000249.1 coordinate 7,761, forward strand.
TGATGACCCCCCGCCGGCCACGACGACCGCGGCGATCACGAGGAGCGTTGTCGCGCCGACGATCGAGGCGACGATCCCGAGCGGCGGGCCCCCGGCATGCGGGGACGGCGCCTGGGAGCCATTGCTGCTCTGCGGTGCGGCGTCGTCCGGGGCCTCGAAGGCGCGCCATGGCAGCGTCGACTGGTCCACGATGTTCCTCGCCCGGCGGGTCTGCGGGCGGGGAGTGGTACGTCCCGACCGCCGGGGCACATCGTCGGACGGGACGTTCGCAAACTCTAGGATCGACGGCTTATCTGCCGCTTATCCGGGTAGCGGCGATCCGGGGGCCCGCCGGCACGCGGGGCCGGGTTTGGCTAGCGCGGGAGTTGCTCCCACTCGACCCAGCGCGTTCCGTCCCACCAGCGATGCCACGTCGTCTCGTCCCGGCCGAGCGCGAACACGTCGAGCCGATCGGGTCCCCAGGACGTGGCCACCGGCGCTTCCGCGGCATCGAGATCGCCGCCGAGCGACTCCCATGCATGCCATGAGGTTCCGTCCCAGTAGCGGTTCCAGAGCTCGCCGTCCGGCATGACCCCGAAGACCTCCATCTGGTCAACGGCCCAGGCCGTGACCGCGGGAGCTGACGCCAGCGTCCCGCCCAGGGACTCGGCGGTCTGCCAGCGGCCGTCGGCAAACGCCTCGTGGATCAGGGCGCCGTCGAAGTCCACCCAGAATCGGTCGATCCGACCGGGGCCCCAGGAGACCGCTGCCATGCCGTTGCGCCGTCGATTGCTCATGGCAGCACGGTAGCGCGACGCCGGGGCCTCGTCGACCCCGGACTGCGCCGAGGCGGCCGTCAGACTGCCGGATCGCAAGATGCCGGCTTCGGTCGGCCGCTGACGTCGAGCCAGGTGCGGAACCGCGCAACGCCGGCGGCGATCCGCCGGCCCAGCGACAGGCTCCGGGCCGGCCGGCGTTCGGCCGCGCGAATCAGCTTCCAGCGTCGTGCTTCATCGGCCTCCCGAAGGAGGTCCTGGAGGTGCTCGGTGGCTAGTTGCGCGAGGAACGGGTTCATGCGGGTCTCCACTGGGTGTCGGCTGCTTCGGGCCGTGTCGTGCGGGCGCCCGGGCTAGCGGGCGTGGTCGTCGCCATAGGAAGGGCGGGAATCGGCCCCCAACCCCGAGCTCATCAGGGCAAGCAGGCTGAAGCCACCGGCGATCGACGCGGCGATGAGGAAGAAGGCAAAGATGGTGATCATGGTGGACGCTCCTGACCCTTACAGTAACCTGTGTGGAGGCGATTAGTGGTTACCCGCAGCATAGTCACTTGCGCGTAACCTGTCAAGCGGTATATGGTGGTTACTGCCATGAAGTCCGCCGACGAATCGACCCACGCTCACGACCTCGCACTCGATGCCGCCGTCGAGTTCCTGAACACGAAGGAACTCGAATTCGGACACCTCGTGGATCACCTCCACGAGCCGGGCGACGCGCGCTCGTGGTTCGTCGAGCAGGGCGTCATCCACGGGACCGATCGCGCGGGATGGAACCAGCGCGACCTCGAGCGAGTCCGGAAGGTCCGTGATGCACTCCGGGAGGTCCTCGATGCGGTCGTCGAGGATCGGGCCCCATCTGCGGCGGCTGTCGACCTCGTCAATCGAGCCCTCGCCGACGGCCGCGTGCCCCGCCTCGAGCTCCAGGGGTCGGACGTCGCCGTCGGGCATCGCCACGGCACGAACGAGGTCGGCGACGCGCTCGCGGCCCTCGCCGGCCCGATCGTCACCGAGATCGCGACCGGTCGCCCGGATCGGTTCCGTACCTGCGCCAACGACACCTGCCGGTGGTCGTTCTACGATGCGTCACCCACCGGGCGGCGGCGCTGGTGCGACATGCGAACATGCGGCAACCGGGCCAAGGCGGCCCGCCATCGAGAGCGCGCCAAGGGCATCGAGATCATCGATCCCGTGCCCTGACGGGTTGAGGTCCCGGCCCGAACCTCCAGTCGCGTTCGATCAACGGGCGAGCCGCGCCCAGATCGGGACTTCGACGGCTTGCGCGGATTCACCGCAGCCGACCGTCGCGACGAGCAGGAACCGGTCGAGGTGGGCGTATGCCCCCCGGATTCGGGGCCATTCGGCGTCCTGCGGATCCGAAGGAGCCATGAGCCATGACGCCCGGATCGTGTGCCCATCCCTGATCGCGGAAGGCTCGATGGCGACGGTGTATCCGCCGATGATCCCCGGCGGGAGCAGCCCCTCGCTCGGCGCCGTTGCCCCGTACCACCCGACGACGGCACCATCCAGAGTGTCCACTGGATCCTCGTTCGTGACGAGGAACCACGACTCGCCCGAGAGCTCGCTGGCCGGCTGAACCTGGTAGCCGGCGCTGTCGCCGCCCACCGGCGGATTCTCGCGGTTCATGAGGCCGAACGGAAGCAGGTCGGCCCGCCGCCAGGCGGCTTCGAGCACGAGGTGGAGGCGCTGCCGGTCGTGGGTCACGGTTCCTCCGGCGTCCACGTCGCCCCGATCGCAGGTCATGGTCCATCGAACGTCGACGTCGGCTGCGCGGGCCTGCGTGGGATCCGGCACGACGGCGAACACCGGCCCAACGAGCAACGGAAGGATGAGTGAGGACACCAGGGCGGCGGTCAGCCCGGCGCCGATCCGGCCCGACCCGGCCGTGTACGCGCGCAGGCGTGCCCACTGCCCACTGACGGCGAGGAGGACACCGGCTCCGAGCAGCGTGCCCAGTGGGACGGTGAAGGCCCCCGGCGTCGCCGGATTCGCCACCATCCAGACGCCCGAGACGATGAAGTCGATCGCCACGGCGATCGCGTACCAGAGGGACCAGCGCTGCCCCGTGCCAAGTGCCCGGTAGGCGAGCGCGCACGCGCCGAACGCATAGAGGTAGGCAACGACCGAACTGACCGCGACAACAGGCGTTGCCGTCGCACCGAAGACGATGGCGCCCCCAGCCATGAACAGGGCCGCGATGGCCATCATGAGCCGGAGCCAGCGGATGGCTCCAGGCCGTGGACCGTCGATCGCCACGCCGGCCAGGAGCACGCCGATGGTGCTGGCCCAGAGCGCGGAATGGAAGGTTCGGCCGAAGGCGCCCGCGAGTTCCTCGGCTCCACCGAAATCGTCGATCGCGCGCTGCGTGGCCGCCGCCACGGAGAGCCCGCTGGCCGCATGCGCACGGATCCGCTCCGCAATGTGCCCGAACAGTTCCTCGGTCAGGTCCTCACGTGCGCCGTGGGGCACGTGCGCGCCGTCCACGATCGCCTTGACATACGCATCGACGAGGCCCTCCGCCTCAGTCGCGGGCGCAGGCTCGTCCGGTCCGGTCATCCACCGAGCACCTGATCGGCTGCGCGCGTGAACCGGTGCCACGACTCGCGGCCTTCGGTGAGGGCCCGCTCGCCGGCCGTGGTCAGGGCGTAGTAGCGCCGGCGTGGCGCGCCTTCCACGTCGACCCAGCGCGCCCGGACGAGCCCATCCCGTTCGAGCCGGCGGAGCGCCGGGTAGACCGTACCTTCGGGCAGATCGATGACCGCGGTCGACCGCGCGCGCAGCTCGGAGACGACTTCATACCCGTACATCTCGCGCTCGCCGAGCAGGCCGAGGAGCAGCAGCCCGTAGTCGCCGCGATCGAGTCGAGGGGCTGTCATTCGCGTCACCTACCTAGATGTACTAGGTAGTGTAGCGCACGAGGCAGACTTCGCAAGACCCCGGCCGCAGGTCAGCCTTCGAAGGCCGGCCTGACCTCGGTCGCAAGGCGGGTCATCGACTCCTCGTCATGCGGGCCGGGAAAGCCCGCGATGAGGTGGTGATAGCCGATCTCCGGGTACGGCGCGAGCATCGCGATCACGTCCTCGGGCGTCCCGACCGGCTGGTCCTCCCAGGGCCAGGCGTTGCCGTTCCGGGCGAACATCGCCTCGAACACCCGCCGCGCCTCGTCGCGCGAGTCGCGGATGATCACGGTCCCGACGCCGGTGGTCCGTTCGATCTCGGCCGGGTCGCGCCCGATTCGCTCGCAATGCTCGATGAGGATCGCGTCCTTGCGCTTGACCGCCTCGAGTCCGCCGCCCACGTTATTGGCATCGGCGTAGCGTGCGACCAGTTTGAGCGTCACCTTCTCGCCGCCGCCCCCGATGAGGAGCGGCAGGTGTGCCTGGATGGGCGCCGGATCGTTCCGCACCTCGAGGGCCTTGTAGCGCGGGCCCGTTGCGGTCGGCTGTTCGCCATGAAGCATGCCCCGAATGATCGGCAGCGCCTCGCCGAGCCAGCGAAGCCGGTCCGGCGGCCCCTCGCCGAACTCGAGGCCGTAGGCCGCATGTTCGCGGGCGAACCAGGCCGCACCGATGCCGAGGATCGCCCGGCCGTTGCTCACATGATCGAGCGTCGTCGCGATCTTGGCCGTCACCGCGGGCTCCCGGAACGTGTTCGCGCCGACCATCAGCCCGATCCGGATGCGCTCCGTCGCCATGGCCCAGCCTGTGAGTACCGTCCAGCCCTCGAGGATCGGACCCTCCCACGACCCGACGATCGGATAGAGGTGATCCCACGTCCAGAGACTTGTGTATCCAAGTTCGTCCGCCCGGATGCCAGCCTGGAGGAGCGACGGCCAGTCGGTGTACTGGTTCCAGCAGAGTGCCCCGATCTTGACTTCACTCAACGTTGCGTCTCCTGTGGGTTCTGAGCGTCGTCTGCTGAAGGGCCTGACCAGGCCAACGGCTGAAGCGCCGCGACGATCTCATCGCGCAGCGCGATCTCCTGCCCTCTCTTCCAGGGGCGCAGGGCCGAAGCTCGGGTCATTGCCACGATAGCGAGGTCCTTGCGAACATCCGCCGCCTCGACCCAGTGATCGGGGCGTGTGACCGCAAGGACGACAGATGCGTCGCCGCGCGAGCATCTCAGGGCGAAGTCGAATCCACCTGACTTCGATGCGTGCGGCTCGACCTTGAGTCCGGTGTCCGCGAGGACTCGATCGATCTTCGAGGTGTCGGTCGCATGCATGACGATGTAGTCGTCACTCACGTCCGACTCCTGGATTGAGTTCGTCGGTGGAACGGGTCACGAGTGGTCCCACGTCCAGAGCGTGTCGAAGCCGAGCTTGTCGGCGCGGACGCCGGCTTCGAGCATCGCGGGCCACGTGGAGTACTGGTTCCAGCAGAGTGCGCCGAGGCGGATATCCAACGAGGTGTTCTCCTGCTCCTGTGCGGGCGTACCCGGCGCCGGCCGATCAGGCCGACCGGTTCGCTGCGATCACCGTTTCGGTTCGACCACGGCCAGCACGTTGCGACTCGGATCGATGAACCAGGCGGCCCACGAGTGACCCATGTCCGCGATGCCGTCCGTGGTCACCGGGTCGGGCGCCTGATACTCCTCGATCTTGACGCCTCGCGCCCGCAGGTCGGCGAGCGCCTCCCTGATGTCCGGTACGCGCCAGGCGAGCTGGGTCTGCGTGTCGGAGGTCCCCACCGTGCTCAGGGTGACCACCAGCTGGCCCCCATTGCCGCATTTGAAGACGATGCGGTCGCCCGGATCCTCGCGGAGGATCTCGAGGCCGAGCGTACCGTGATAGAAGTCCCGCGTCGCGTCGAGATCGGTCGACAGGAGGATCGGAAAGACGATGTGATTACCGAGCATCGGTACCTCCTGCCTGTCAAGCGACGGATGCCGCCAAGTATCGATCCGATCGCCGATGGGGCGTCGGGCCGGGGTTGACCGCGCGACCCGAAGAAACGAGCCCGAAGGGCGGTTCCGCGTCCTCCGGGCTCTCCCCGCATCGCCCCTGGCTGGGGGCCATGCAAGTGGGCTTACGGTACCGCTTCCGGTCCGAGGAGGCGCGACCCAGATGGCGCGGACCCGCAGCCCGCGCGCGACAGTAGCGACGCGCGGGAACGATCCACCCAGATACGAACCCCAGTCGTGGTAGGCGCGGAACAACCACCGCATCCGCCGCGCGCACGCGCACGATGCCGGCGGTTCGTGCTCAGTGACCGCGTGCTGGGCGCGCCTCACGGCTCCGCGACCGCGAAACCGGTGCCTTACACGAACCCGGTTCGTAGGTGGGGCGATTCGGCCCCGCAGCCGCCATACCACGAACATGGCTCGTATCCGAGGCTACAGCAGCCCGCCCTGACGGCGAACCGGCCCGACCCGTCAGAGGGCCAGGCGCGCCACCACCTCGATGCCGTCCATCTCCCCGGTCGGCACGAAGCCCAGACCTCGATAGAACGGCTCGGGCCCGCCGTCGGCCGGCACCCAGCTGACGAGCAGTTCGTGTGCGTTGGGCAGCGTACGGACGAACTCGACGATCAGCCCGATGGCCGCCCGCCCGTATCCGCGACCCTGGTAGCGCGCGTCGATCATGAACCGCCACAGGTAGTACTCGGGCGCGTCGCGATCGATCGACAGCATGGCAAACCCGACCGGGGTCCCGTCCGCGTAGATGCCGCGGTACCAGGCCTTCGGCTCGAACAGCGCCTCCGCGAACGAAATGGCGTTCGGTGCCACGAACGACATCTGCCCCGGTGCCACCGCGAGCCGGCAGATCGCGCGGACATCGTCCTTCGATACCTCTCGGAGCTCGACAACCGCGCCGTCAGCCACGGACCGCGGGGTCGCCGCCGAAGCGTCAGCCGCGGCCCCGTCCTCGGGGGCCGTCATGGCCTGCCACGCTCGCCACGAAGCATCGGCCGCCGCCCACGGGTCATCGGTCGTGCCGTCCTCAGTCACGGACGACGAGGTTCACGAGGCGGCCGCCGCCCGCGACCACGACCCGGTCCGGCGTCCGGCCGCCGAGCGCCGCCACGACGCGCGGCGCGGCAACCGCGAGCCCCTCGAGCTCGGCGTCACTGATCCCGGCGGGGACGACGATCTTGTCGCGAACCTTGCCGTTGACCTGGACGGGGACCTCGCGCGTGTCCTCGACGACGGCGGTCGGATCGACCTCGGGCCATCGCTCCGTGTGGATCGACGACCATGTGATGCCCGCCGCGCCCAGGCGTCGAGACCAGAGCTCCTCGGTGATGTGGGGGGCCGCCGGCGCGAGCATCAGGAGCAGCATGCGCACGGCTTCGTCCCACGCAGACCCGCCGGCCGCCGGCGTCCCTCGATACCGGTACAGGACGTTCGACAGCTCCATGAGCTTCGCGACCATCGTGTTGAACCGGAAGCCCTCGTAGTCGGCCGTCACGTCCCGCAGCGTTCGATGCGCGGCCGTCCGCATCGCCGCATCGGCCGTGGCCTCGTCCTGGCCAGGCGGGAGCTTGCCCGCATCCTGGTCGCCCGGATCCGAACCATGGGGGTCGGTGGCGATCGCCCAGACGCGGTTCAGGAATCGGTGCACGCCCCCGATCCCACTCTCGCTCCACGGACCGCCCTGGTCCCACGGGCCCATGAACATGAGGAACAGGCGGACCGTGTCCGCGCCGTATCGGGCCACCAGCTGGTCCGGGTCCTGGACGTTGCCCCGCGACTTGCTCATCCGCTCGCCGTCGGCGCCCAGGATCTGGCCCTGGTTGAACAGCCGCTTGAACGGCTCGTCCTCGTGCACGAGGCCGATGTCCCGCATCGCCTTGGTGAAGAAGCGGCTGTAGAGGAGATGCATGACCGCGTGCTCGGCGCCGCCGGTGTACTGGTCCACGGGGGTCCATCGGTCGGTCATCGAGGTATCGAGCGGACCATCGGTCTTGCCGGGCGACAGGTAGCGATACCAGTACCAGCTCGAATCGATGAACGTGTCGAGGGTATCGGTCTCGCGCCGGGCAGGACCATCGCAGTTCGGGCAGGTGACCCGGAGGAACGCCTCGTCGTGGGCGAGGGGATTCTCGCCGCTGCCCCGATAGTCGACCGTGTCCGGGAGGAGGACCGGCAGCTGATCCTCGGGGACGGGCACGGCCCCGCAGCGATCGCAGTGGATGATCGGGATGGGTGTGCCCCAGTAGCGCTGGCGGCTGATGAGCCAGTCGCGGACCCGGTACGTGATGGCGGGCTGTCCCGCGGCGCGCTCGGACAGCGCAGCGACGATGGCGCTGCCGCCGGCGTCGGCGGTCATCCCGGTGAACGGACCACTGTTGACGAGGCGCTCGTCCGCGGCGTGGCTGACGAACGCGGCGTCGAGCGGCTCGTGTTCGGTACCGGGCGCCGCCACGACCCGTCGGATCGGCAGGCCGAACTGGGTCGCGAACGCGAAGTCCCGTTCGTCGTGCGCGGGCACGGCCATGATCGCGCCGGTTCCGTAGCCGGCGAGCACGTAGTCGGCGATGTAGATCGGGATCCGCTCGTCGTTGATCGGGTTGATGACCTCGGCGCCGATGGCCACGCCGGTCTTCTCACGGTCCGTGGACAGTCGCTCGATCTCGGTCGCGTCGCGGGCACGAGCCACGTAGGCATCCACTTCGGCTCGTCGCTCCGGGGCGGTCAGCGTCGCGACGAGGGGGTGTTCCGGCGCGAGGACCATGAACGTCGCCCCGAACAGCGTGTCAGGCCGGGTCGTGAAGGCGCGGAGCTCCTGTCCGCCGGCATGGTGGGCCGATGGCGCCGTGGTGAAGACGATCTCGCCACCCTCGGATCGACCGATCCAGTTGGTCTGCATCAGCCGGATCGGGTCCGGCCAGTCGATGGTTCGGAAGTCAAGCAGCTCGTCCGCGTAGTTCGTGGTCCGGAACCACCACTGGGCCAGGTCGCGCTTCTCGACTTTGGCGCCACACCGCCAGCACCGACGATCCGTCCCCTCGACCTGCTCGCGGGCCAGCGTGCCGTCGTTGGGGCACCAGTCCACGGCGGCGGTCGCGCGATAGGCGAGGCCCGCCTTCAGGAACTGGAGGAACAGCCACTGGTTCCAGCGGTAGTAGGACGGGTCGCAGGTCACGACCTCGGCCTCCCAGTCGAACGCCGCCCCCATCGTCCGCAACTGGCGTCGCATGATGTCGATGTTCTGCATCGTCCAGGCGCGCGGATTGACCTTGTTCTTGATCGCAGCGTTCTCGGCCGGCAGGCCGAAGGCATCGAAGCCGACCGGGAAGAACACGTTCTGTCCGAGCATCCGGTGGTAGCGGGCGATCGCGTCGGTCGGCGTCTTCACGTACCAGTGCCCGATGTGCAGGTTGCCCGACGGGTAGTCGTACATCGTCAACAGGTAGAACTTGGGTCGCGATTCGTCAGCGAGGTCGGTCTGGTAAAGGCGCATCTCGTCCCAGCGCGCCTGCCAGCCAGCCTCGATCGAGCCGGCGTCGTAGCGCTCGGCTCGGGTCCGTTCGATCGGCTCGCTCGTCCTGGTCACGGGTGCGTCCTGCTTCCGATGTCCCGCCGCGCCGGGTGGCGCGGCAGCCTGGTTACCGAAGACCCCCCGCCGTACCGGCGAGGGGTCGCAGAGGCCGGCGGTCTCGGTGTAGTGGTGGAGCTAAGGGGATTCGAACCCCTGACCTTCTGAATGCCATTCAGACGCTCTTCCAGCTGAGCTATAGCCCCGCGCCGGAGCGGGAGTATAGCAGGGGCCACCGTTCGTCCCGAGTGGCCGGGAGCCCGACGCGGCGAAGCTGGAACCGCCCGGGTCGGCCCCCGTTACGGTGACGCGAGGACGGTCAGGAAGACCACCACCGTCGCCGTGGTTCCGTTGCGTTCCGCCTGGACGAAGAGTCGGACGAGGGGTCCCGTGGTTCGAGGCAGGAACACAGCGGGCCCGGGGATCGGGACGAGGCCGCTGGCAAACCATCCGCCGAGGTCACACCCGTTGACGCTCAGCATCTGGCCGTTCGCCGCGGGATCCAGGCGGCCACAGGAGCCTCCCCAGGTCCGGATGGTCCACCCGGGTGCCTCGATGCGGAGCGGCGTTTCGGGCGGGACCGACAGGACGGGCAGGCCGTCCGGGACCTCGCTGGCACCGCAGAACTCGAACCCGCTCGCGCCGACGTCGAAGGCCCAGGTGGCACCACAGAGCGATTGAATCGCCGGTACGGTCGTGCCGGTCGGCGTCGCGATGCGGATCGACGGAACGTCGGCACCGGCCACGTCGATGAGCCACCGGCGCGTTATTGATACGTCGGCCGAAAACCGAATCGTGGCACCGACCGTGACCCGTCCCGTCGGGAGGTCGTGCAGGGCCCATCGATTCTGGGCGTACAGGAACGGATTGTTGGCGGTGTTCTGCTCCTGGTCGAACTGTGTGTCGAATCCCGTTTCGGGCTGGGAACCGGTCAGGGTCCATCCGATCGCACAGGCATCGCCGACCACCCGAATCTCGAGCGGTTCCCCGATGCGCACCGCCACCAGCGGTGGGGTCGCGGCCCCCGGCGTGCCCTCGACCGGACCGCCACGAGCCCCGGCGAGGACGAGGGAGGGAGGCACCCCGCCGGGAGGTGGCGGGGCACAGGCGACGGCGGGCGTCGCGAGCGGGCTCGGGATCGGCACGGGAGCGGCCGAGTTGATGACCCGGAAGTAGCGCTCCAGCACCGTGCCGCCGTCGTCGCCCGACGACCCGGTCGAGAAGTAGGCCACGACGCGCACGACCCAGTCGCCACTCGGCAGCTGGCCAAGGGGCAGGATGGATCGAGGCGGGCTGATGTTCACGGTCCGGAATGCGACCGGGTAGGGAAGCGTGACGCCGGGAGCTCCGGGCAGGTATTCGGCGACGACGTACCGCATGCACGCGTCCTGATCGGCAAGCACCGAGATCGTGGTCCCGGCCGAGAGGCGCAGGGCACCGGCGGCGCCCGGGGTCGGCCATGCGGGTGCGTCGGTGCCGGTGCCGGTCGCGGTCGCCGGCGTGCCGCGGATCGATCGCGGATCGCCCGGCTCGAGCCCGAGCAGGATCTCCGGCGGCACGCCGAGGCGAACCGGCGTGCAGCCGAGGCCGGTGTTCTGCGTGGGCGGCGGCAGCGTGCCCGACGTGCCCGACGGACCCGCCGATGCCGACGCGACGGCACCACTCGTCGCCGAGGTCCGTGGCGATGGCGATGGCGCGGGGCTGGTAAATCCGTGGCCTGCGAGCCCGATCCCGACCCCGACGACCACGACGGCCGCCGCTCCGACCAGCGCGATCCGCGCCCGATCCCGCGCCCGGCGCGGGGTGCCGAGGACGGGCCCGACGGGCGCCTCGACGCCGTCCGGCTTCATCGGGCGACCACGTGCGCGTAGTACGTCACGGTGAACTGGTTCCCGCCCGGGTCGACGGCGGTCAGGCCGATCTGCACGATGGTGTCGCCCCGAGGCAGGACGAATGCCGGTGGGTCGGGCAGGGCCCCGCCACCGTCGGACGCGCCGCCCCCGAGCCCGCACCCGCCGGGCGAGTCGAATTGCGGCACGTCGGCCACGATGATCTGCCCACACGTCGCGCCCCAACTGACGATCGACCAGCCGGGCAGGTCCAGGTGGATCACCCGGTAGGCGACGACCCGGAGCGCTTCGTCGGTGGGCACGTAGCCGATCGAGCCGCAGTCGTCGCTCGCCTCGTAGCCGTTGGACAGGCGCAGCGACAGGCCGCAGCCCGGTGATGCCGCGAACCGGCTTCCGTCCGGACCGACGAGGACGAGCGTTGGCACGACGAATGGATCGATGAACAGTCGCCACTCGCGACGGATCGAGACGGCGCCCGGGAACTCGAGCGTGGCGACGACGAGCTGCTCGCCATTGGCGACGATCGGCCAGCGATTCTGCGCGGCGTAGGTCGGATCATCGGCCGGGTCGTTGAACTCGTCGATGACCGATGTCGTGCCCGACGTCCGGTCGGTCAGCTCGATCCGCCAGCGGGTTGCGCACACTTCGCCGTCGGTAATGAGCTCGATCGGATCGCCGAGGCGGGCGTGGACGTCGGACGCCACGGCCTCACCCCCCGGCGATCCCGGGATCGCGGATCCGCCACCGACGACCATCGTCATCCCGAGGTCCGGCGTCGGCTGGCCGGTGCCGCACGGGACGGCCGGGCTGATCACCGGCGCACGCCCGGGCGTTGCCGACGGCGGATCGGTGAGGAACGGACCGGCCCCGGCCAGGACCCGGAAGAAGGTCACCGTGACGACATCGTCGCTCACGGTACCGAGCGTCTCGAAGTGGGCGGTTACTCGAACGGTCCAGTCCCCATCCGGAAGGCCGGTGAGGCCGACCTCCGCTGCTGCCGGCGCAACGGGACCCTTGAAGAGCGGGACGACACTCGCCCTGGGCACGTCCGAGGTCGACCCGTAGTCGACGACCAGGTGCCGGATGCACACGCCCCGGGCGACACGGACCATGAGGCGGGCGCCCTCCCCCGCGATGAGCCCCTGACTCGCGCGCGGCACCTGCCATCCGGGCGCCTGCGACTGCTGACCAAACCCCGAGCCGAATCCGAACAAGCCGCCGACCTGGCGACGGCTGCCCTCGATCCCCATCAGGACCTCGGGAAACTGGCCCCGGGGCGGGGGCGTGCACGCCTGCGCGACACCGGACCCGGAGGGCTCGACCGACGAACCCGCCGAAGTCCCCGGGGATACAGAGGGATCAGGTGACGGCGACGGGCTGCCGACCACGATGCCGACGACGAGGAGGGCAAGCGCGGCGGCCACGGCACCCGCGCCGCGCCCAGGGCCGAGCGGCCGCCGACCTGAGCCCGGAATTGCCCCTCGGACGTCACCGCTTCGCGGCTCGATCGCATCGAAGACCGGCAGATCGTCGCCGCGCTCGGGCTCCCGCATCACCCGACCCGACTCGTCACGCGAACGCGTCCATCAAGCACATCGCCATCGCCCCACCATCATGCCCGGCTGACGCCGGATCGTCGCCATTCGTTACGGCGTGGCACCATCGATCGCCATGGCCACCCCGGGTTCACTCGAAACGCATCGGTTGCGGCTGTCCGGCGGCGAGCTGACGTATCTGCTCAGGAGATCGGCTCGATCGAGGGCGCTTCGGGTGACGATCGATCCCAGGCGCGGGGTCATCGTCACGGTCCCCCTCGCTTCCCGTCGCGGCTGGGCTCATCCGGAGCGCGAGGTCGAACGGTTCCTGGTGGCCCGGGAGCCATGGCTTCGACGCCACCTCGCGAAGTTCGAGGGCCAGCGATCGGTCATCGAGGCCCGCGGAGGGATCGTCGACGGCGGGACGTTCCGGTATCTCGGGGAGCTCCATCGATTGCGGTTCCTTCCGGCGGCCGCGGGCGTCCGTCGATCCACCGTTGCCAGGCTCGGCGCGGACGACGGCGACGAGATCCACCTGTCGCTCATCCAGCGCGACCTGGGAGCCGCGATCGAGCGCGAGGTGCCCGCGGCGGTGCTGAAGGCGTGGCTGCGGGCGCGCGCGGCGGTCGCGATCGATCGAGCCGTCGCGACGCATGCGCCGGCACTCGGCGTAAAGCCCGGCCGGATCACCTTGCGCGACACGCGCTCGCGCTGGGGGAGTGCCTCGAGGAAGGGCAGCATCTCCCTGTCGTGGCGGCTCATCCTGGCGCCACCCGAGGCCCTTGAGACGGTCGTCATCCACGAGCTCGCCCACCTGCGCGAGTTCGGCCACGGCCCGCGGTTCTGGGCCCTGGTCGCGTCCCGCCGGCCGGATCACCAGGCCTGGCGGCGCTGGCTGCGGGCGCATTCGATGGAGCTGCACGCTGCACTCGATCCGCCGGCCGCGCGGGACTCGCTGCTCCCCGACGATGGCATCGACGTCGAATGACCGCATGCGGCGATCACCGGAACTTGGTGGGCCGGGGCGGAATCGAACCGCCACAGTCGAAGACGAGGGTTTTACAGACCCTTGGGCTCACCACCTGCCCGACCGACCCATGTGGGTGACCTTGCCGAGGCCGATCGGGGAACCCGGCGGCTCGGAGCGGCCGCTATCTTGCCAGACTCGGCCACGCCGCGCCCGTCTGCACGTCCCGACCTCCGCGGCTCCCTTCTCATCTGATTCTCATCTCGGAGTTCGACGATGGATGCCTGAGCGTCCGCGGCGGCGCTGATGAAAGGACCGTCTGTGACCAAGCGCCGCATCGTCGCGAACGTGCTCATCGCGTCCGCCATCGCCGTCACGCTCGTCGGCATCGGGCTCATCTCGAAGAACCGAGATGCGCTCACGGCCCAGGCCACCGGCTCGCCCGGCGTACCCACGGACTCGACGTCCGTCCCGACGCCCAGCCTGACTGCCACCGCGTCCGGATCACCGCTCGAGACGCCGAGTTCCACGTCGAGTGCGGGCGAGCCGACCTCGCCACCCGAAACCACGAAGCCGGGTCGGACGCCCGGTCCCACGCCGCCGCCAACACCGAAGCCCGCGGCATGGCCGGCGATCGGCCACATCTACACGATCGTCATGGAGAACGAGGAGGCAACCTCGATCATCGGCAGCGCCAAGGCGCCGTACATCAACAGCCTTGCGGCCACCTACGGGCTCGCGGCGAACTTCACGGCCGTGGCGCATCCGTCCGAACCGAACTACGTCGCGATGTTCTCGGGCTCGACGCAGGGTGTGACCGACGACGCCACGCACACGTTCACCAAGGTGGCCAACCTCGCCGACCAGATCGAGGCCTCCGGGCGCGACTGGCATGTCGCGGCGCAGAACGTGAAGCTCGAGTGCTTCGCCGGGACCTCGTCGTCGGGCGGAGCGGACGGCGCCGGAACGTACGTTCGCAAGCACGAGCCGGCCATCATGTTCAGCCAGATCGCCTCGAACCCTGGCCGCTGCGCCAAGATCACCGACTTCACCCACTTCGATCCGAACCTGGGCAACTACTGGTTCATCGCCCCGAACCTGTGCAACGACATGCATGACTGTCCGATTGCAACGGGCGACGCCTTCCTGAGGTCGTTCCTGCCGACGATCCTCGACTCGGCCGCGTTCAGGAAGGACGGCCTGATCTTCCTGACCTTCGACGAGGGGTCGTCGAAGAAGGGCGGCGGCGGCGAGGTCGTCACGGTCGTCATCAGCCCGAAGGGCAAGGCCGGGTACGTCTCGAACGTCGCCTACAACCACTACTCGGTGCTGCGAACGATCGAGACGCTCTGGAAGATGCCCTGCCTCGCCAACGCCTGCAAGGCCGCGCCCATGCGGGACATGTTCCGCTGAGCGGTTGGGTGGTGGAGATGAGGGGACTCGAACCCCTGACCCCCGCGATGCGAACGCGGTGCTCTTCCAGCTGAGCTACATCCCCACGGGGGCGTCGCAGCACGCTGAACGGCTGGACGGGCCGAGAGTGTAGCACGAGGTCGGGCGAATTCCGGGTGGCTGCCCTGCCCGAACGGATCCGGAGACCGGGTCGATTTGGCCATTGATTCATTCGAACAGATGTTCGATACTTACCATCTCATGGCAACCCTGTCCGCGGATGTGACGACCGCCCTCGCGACCCTGCAATCGCGCTGGGGAGCGGCCGCGCCGCGCCCCGGGGAAGTGATGGGAGCACTCGCGCTGGCGCCTGCCGTCCTGCCGGATGCGGCCACGAACCCGGACCCGACGCCCGACCTCGCGCGCGTCTACTCCACCGGGTTCCCGGCGCTGGATGCCATCCTCGGGCCGGGGGGCCTGCCACGCGGGATGGGCCTTTCGCTGCGGGGCGAGCTCTCGAGCGGGCGGACGACGATCGCCCTCCGGCTCGCTGCCGAGGCGCAGGCGAGTGGCGCCATCGTGGCCTGGCTTGATCTCGCGGAGGCCTTCGATCCGGTCGAAGCCGCGGCCCGCGGCATGCAGCTGGAGTGGCTGGTAGTGCTCACCCCGGCTGGCCCGGAGGAGGGCCTCGCGATCGCGGGGTCGCTCCTGTCCGGCCGGACCGTGGACCTGCTCGTCATGGACCTGCCGCCTCGTCCGGACGGAGCGTCGCGCTTTGCCGATCGACTCGGGCGGCTCGCCGCCCTGGCTCGCCGGGCGGGTATCTCGCTGCTCATCCTCGAACCGCCGGGCCTCGTGAACTCGGTGGCGGCCGCGGTCGGGGAGGGCACGGGCATCCGCCTCGAACTCGAGCGACGGTCATGGATCCGGCTTGGCCGCGATGTCGTCGGGCAGGCCGCCGATGTCGTCGTCGCGCGGAGCCGGGCCGGCCCACCCGGGCGGCGGACCACGCTCCGGATCCTCTATGCCGACGGCGGGGATCGGGATGCGTGCCTCCGCCAGGAGGCCCTCCTCAGGGAAGGCTTGCCGGCCGAGGTCGTGCCCATCCGGGCCAACCCCCGCGCCGGCAGTACCACCGACCGATCCACCCGATTCGCCGCCCCAATTCATGCCCCCGTTCCAGTGCCCGGGACGACCCATGCAACTCCTTCATTGCTATCGCCCGCATCTCCTCCTCGACCTGACCAGGCAGCGCCGGGCCTCCGGCTCGTGGCCGGCGGGCCCGATCGTCCTCGGGGGCCAGCCATGGGGCGCGGGGACCGTGCTGGACGCGGATCCCGCGGCCCGGCACCTCGGCGTCCGGCGCGGGATGCCGCTCGGGTCGGCTCACCGGCTGGCACCGGAGGCAACCTTCCTCGATCCGGAACCGGAGGCTGATCGGGCGTCCATCGAGGCCGCCTTCGAGGCGCTCGCGACGTTCAGCCCGGCGATTGCCGGATCAGCCGATCCCGCGGACCAGGCATTCGGCCTGCTCGAGGCCCAGATCGACGGCCTCGAGCTCCTGTGGGGCCCGGAGCCGGTCCTCGTCGAACGGATCGGCGCGAAGCTGGCGCCGATCCTCGCCGGGCGGCCCCGCAACGGCATTGCCGGGACGCGCTTCGCGGCGATGGTCGCGGCGGCGACCGCGGAGCCCGGGGCGTTGATGTCCGTGCCCCCCGGCGGGGAAGCAGCCTTCCTGGCGCCGATGCCGACCGGGCTGCTGACCCAGGATGCCGAGATCCGGGCCCGCCTGCGGCGCTTCGGGCTGCGCCGGATCGGGCAGGTTGCCGAGCTCGCCGCGTCCGCGCTCGTGGCCAGGTTCGGGGAGGAAGGCGCCCGGATCGGGGCCCGGGCCCGGGGCGAGGAGACCGATCCCTTCCGGCCGCGCCGGGCCCCCGAGCGATTGCTCCTGGCCCTCCCGATCGAGCCGCCGGTCGCGGAGCTGGAGGCCGTCCGGTTCGTGCTGCGACGGATCGCCACCGCGCTTGCCGCGAACCTCGCGGCCCGCGGCCTTGCGGCCGCGCGCGGGCAGGTCCGCCTGGAGCTGGATCTCGCCTTCGCCCGCGCGGGGACACGCGGCGAGGTGATCATCCAGGCGCGGTTCCCCGAGCCGACCGCCGATGCGGAGGCGATCGAGCGGCTGCTCCTGGCGCACCTCGAGCGGACCCCACCCCCGGCCCCGGTCGCCCGCCTGGAGCTCGAGCTGTCCGGTGCCGAGCCGGCCGAGGGTCAGCAGCTGCCGCTGTTCATCCCGCAGGCCCTGCGCGGCGCACGGCTGCGCTGGCAACTTGCCCGATTGGCGATGACCTATGGCGAGGATCGCGTTCGCAGCGTGGTCATCACGGACCCGGAAGCGCCGCTGTCCGAGAATCGCTGGGCCTGGCGGGCGGTGGCAGGCGCGGGCGGGCCCCTCCGATGACGAGGCTCCTTCATGCGCACCCGGCCATCGAGCCGGAACTCGATGGTGGTGGTGCGCTCGTGGCCATCCGCTGGGCGGGTCGCCGGGAGCCCGTCGAGGTCTGCAATCGCTGGCGGGTCGAGGAGACCTGGTGGCGCGAGCCGATCGCGCGGGACTATTTCAAGGTCGTCGGAACGCGCTGGCTCGCGCTCATCTACTACGACCGCGTCAGCGGCTCATGGCACCTGGAGCGGCTCTACGACTGAATCGTCCAGTCGTCGGGTCCGCCCGGTGGCCTTGCCGCCGCGCCCTCAGTGGGTCGGCACGAGCACCGTCGTCAGGAACAGCATCACGAACAACCCGACCACGAACACCAACGCCCCGACATCGCGCGGCTGAGCCGTCTGCACCAAACATCTCCCCGATCGCCGTCGAACCGGTCCCGGTCGGTTCGCCCGAAGGAGTGTAGCTGCGAATCGCACATCGTGCGAGCGAAAAATTCAGCCGATGGAACGCCCGTTCGAAGTCTCGAGGTCCGATGCCCCTCCGTCAGGCCGCTGCCTGCCAGGCCGAGTAGAAGAGGATGGCCACCAGGCCGATCAACACGGCCGTCAGGAGCACAGCGCCGATGATGTCCCTGGCCCTGATTTCCAATGCGGATCTCCTCTGCGATCAGCCCGTGAACGGACACCCGGCGCCGTACAGGATCGACACGATCGTACTGCTCCCGAGGGGCATGACCGTGACCCGCACCTGGCAGGCGGGATGGATGTCGACCCCCGAGAGTTCGAGGCTGCCGTCCTCGCGAGGCCCAGACGCGCCCACGATGATCCAGCCGGCCCCCTGGAGCGCGGTCTGGTAGAAGTTCATGACGGCACCGGGCTCGGCCGCTCCCGCGTCGAGTGTCGCGCTGGCCGGGCCGGCTCCGGTCTCGGTCGGATGCGCACCCGGGTACGTCGGAAAGCCCGTCGGGAGTCCGTCCCAGATGCGTCCCCAATCGGTATCCGTCTGTCCGGGCATCGTCGGCGCGGCGGTGGCGCCGGGCTCCGTCGGGACGGGCGTGAGCTCGGCCGTGGGTTCCGCGAGCGACGGCACCGGCGATAGCGACTGGGTCGACGTCGGCCCAGGGGTGCCCTGCACGGTGGAACAGCCGGCGACCAGGCACGCCGTCAGGCCGATGACCGCAAGGGCGTGGACAGCGCTGGGCCGGGGGCGTCGCCTCGCCGCCTGCGCGGACAGGCGAGGACTGATCGGGTAGGGCGGCTGCACGGGGGAATCCTACCCCGAGCGTGGCAGGACCCCGCCGCCCCCAGATGCGACGGGGTCCTGTGCGTGGTCCGATCACCTGCTCACCAGGTGCCGGCCGATCGGTGACCGGCGTGGTACCGATCCCCGAGCCTCACCCCGGCTCTGCGCCGGAGCGGTGCTTTCGAGTTCAGGTTCCGGTCTGGGCTGCCAGGGCCGCCGGGAGGAGGACGAGGATCAGGAGACTCACGATGGCGATCATCGCGACGATCCTCGTCAGGACGGCGGCAAGGCTGCGAAACGAACGGAAGCCTGTTTCCACGGCCCTTCTGACGCCACCGGGCGACAAGTTGTTGCGTCGCCGGGCGAACTTCACGGTATCGAACAGATGTTCTATACTGCCCGTTCATCTGCCCCCCCCGACACCGGGACCTGCCGTGGCTCAATTCCCGTACGCGGAGCTCCACTGTCACTCCAACTTCTCGTTCCTCGACGGGGCGTCGCCGGTCGAGGACCTGGTGGCACGGGCAGTCGAGCTCGGCCTGACCGGCCTCGGGATCACCGACCACCTCGGCCTGTATGGCGTGGTCCGATTTGCGGCGGCAGCCGAGGCGGCAGGCCTCCACCCGGTCATCGGAGTGGAAGTCGAGCTGCTCGACGCCGTCGTCGCCGATCCCTCAGGGGTCGTGGTCCCGGGTCGCCGGGCTGCGCGCCGCGGACGCCCGCCTGCAACCACGTCGATGGCTCCGTTCGACGTGATCGGTGCGGCCGGGGCCGTCGAGGGCCTGCCTGCGCGGCGGCGACCGGAGCGTGCCAGGCCCCCCGGCCATCGAGCGATCGTGAAGGAGGACCTGCGAGGGATCGGGGAACGCCAGCGGGGCCCGCATCTCGTGCTGCTGGCCCGGGACGCGACCGGGTACCGGAGCCTGTGCCGTCTCGTGTCCCATGCCAACCTGGCCGGCACCAAGCGCGTGCCGCGGTTCAGCCAGGCGCTCCTCGCCGAGCATGCCGAGGGTCTCGTGGCGCTGTCCGGCTGCCGGGACGGCGAGATCGCCCGGCGACTCCTGGTGGGAGACCGCGCGGGGGCACGGGCGGCGGCGGAGCGGTATGCGAGGATCTTCGGGGGGAGCGGCGGCTCGCGTGTCCGGGCCGGCACTTCCGGGGACGGGCCCGCCACGAGCGGCTTCTTCCTCGAGCTGTCCCATCACCTGCTCCCCGACGACGACTGGCTCGTCGCCGAGACGGCGTCGCTCGCCGCCGACATCGGGCTGCCCGTCGTCACCACGAACGACGTCCACCACGCCCGGGCCGAGGATCGCGAGCTCGGCGACGTCCTGACGGCCATCGCGCATGGGCGGACGCTCGACACGCTCGCCGACCTGCGCCGGCCGAACGGGGAATCGCACCTCAAGTCGGGTGCGGACCTCATGGCGATGCCGCCGGGGGACGCGGCCTTCGCGCGGGCGGACCCTGCGACGGCCAGGGCCTGGGTCGAGGGGATGGGCAATGCCGTCGAGGTCGCGGCCTCGTGCACCGTCGACCTCGGGTTCGAGCGGTATCGCTTCCCGGGCTTCCCGGTGCCCGCCGGGGAGACGGCGTTCAGCTATCTCGTCGAGCTCTGCCAGGCCGGCGTCCGTCGCCGCTACCACCCGGTCTCGCCGCCGGTCGTCCGGCAGCTCGCCCACGAGCTCGATGTCGTCGAGAAGACCGGGCTCGCCGAGTTCTTCCTGATCTGCTGGGACCTGATGCGCTTCGCGAAGGAGCGGGGGATCCCGGCCCAGGGCCGGGGCAGCGCCGCGGATTCGATCATCGCCTATGCCCTCGGGATCACCCGGGTCGATCCGATCCGCCACAACCTGCTGTTCGAGCGGTTCATCAACGAGGGCCGGACGACGTACCCGGACGTGGACATCGACTTCTCCTCGGAGCGGCGGGAGGAGGTCATCCAGTACGTCTATCAGCGCTACGGCCCGGAGCACACGGGGATGGTCTGCAACCTCGTCACGTACCGGGCGCGATCCGCCGTCCGCGAGGTCGGCTATGCGCTGGGGTTCCCGCGGCCGCTGGTCGATCGGGTGGCCAAGGCGCTCGAGACGTACGACAGCGTGATGGTGCGGCGGGACCTCGAGGCGGATGGGGGATTCGCGGACTTCTTCCGTCGACCGGGGGACGAGGGGAGTGGCGGCGCCGCTGGCGAGGCGGTCGCGGCAGCAGCGGCACGAACCGGGGAGCGCGGCCTGACCGATCGGATGGGCCAACTCAACGTGCGACGCGGTGGAGTGCCCCGTCCGGCCGGCGCGGGGAGCGGCGGGCGTGCCGTGCCCGGGGCCGTGCCGAGGGGCCGGCCCGAGGTTGTGCCCGGGGCCGTGCCGGTGGGCCGACCCGAAGTTGTGCCCGGGGCCGTGCCGGGTCGCCGGCCCGAGGGCGTGCCCGGGGCCGTGCCGGGTCGCCGGCCCGGACTTGGCCAAACGAACATCCCCGGATTACTGGGCAGCGAACAGGCGGCAACCAGGCCCGGCAGCTCCCCGGGCCTGGCCGAAATCATCCCGGCGGGAGCGTGGCTCGGGACAAATCCTGCCGGGCAGGACGGGGAGTCGGGGCACGGTGGGGGCTCGGTGCTGCCCAGCGATCCCCCGGTGGTAGTACGGCAGGAAGTTGCGGCCCAGATCGCTCCTACCACGGCCGCGGCCCCCGCCTCGCCGTCCCGGGCCGGCCCGGGGCCGCCGGTTGCCGCCGGCAGCGGCCACCGCGGCGGCACTTGGGCCATGGCCGCGGGATCCAAGCCGTCCATTCGAGCGGGTGGCGTGTCGGACGACAAGGGTGGCCCGGGCGATTCGCCGGCGAGCGTGGCGTGGCTGGAGTCGGGGCGTGGCACGGGATACGGGTCGGGTAGCGGGGATGGCCGCGGAGCGGGGCCGGCGTCCGTGGCGCCCGGCACGGTCGATGGCCGCGCGATCGATCCCGAATCGGGAGCAGTGGCGCCGCCCACGAGGCGCACGGATCGCCTGGGGCGGCCGCATCGCTGGGACCCGCCCGCGCCGCCGACGCACGGGATGGGCCGCGGGGGAGCGGGCCCTGGTGCCGCCGCGAGTGCCGCGGCCGGCGCGCCGCAGAGTTCCGTGGCGCGCGTGGAGCCCGAAGTGCCGGCCCACCCCCGTGGCGGGAGCACGATCGGGATGTCCGACTGGGAGCGCTGGCTCGAGTTCTGCGCCCGGATCGACGGGTTCCCGCGGCACCTCAGCATCCATTCCGGCGGGATGCTCGTGACGGCTGCCCCGCTCATCGACATCGCACCGCTGGAGCGCGCGACGATGAAGGACCGCGTCGTCGTCCAATTCGACAAGCGCGACGTCGAGACGCTCAAGCTGATCAAGCTCGACCTGCTCGGGCTCGGCATGCTCGCGGCCATCGACGAGACGCTCCAGCTCATCGAGAGCGACTGCGCGACCTGCATCGACCTCGACGCCATTCCCGAGGAGATCCCCGAGGTCTTCGCGATGCTCCAGGCCGCCGACACCGTCGGCGTGTTCCAGGTGGAAAGCCGGGCCCAGATGCAGACCCTGCCGAAATCGAGGCCCGCCAGCCTGGACGATCTCGTCGTGGAGGTCGCGATCATCCGCCCAGGCCCGATCCAGGGCAACGCCGTCCACCCGTACCTGCGACGCAAGCAGGGGCTCGAACCCGTGACCTATCTCCATCCGAGCCTCGAGCCGATCCTCGCCGAGACCCTTGGCGTGATCCTGTACCAGGAGCAGGTCATGAAGGTCGCGATCGAGGTCGCCGGGTTCACGCCGGCCGATTCGGACGGGTTCCGGCGGGCGATGGGCACGTGGCGATCGACCGGCGAGATGGAGAAGCTCCATCGCCAGTTCGTGGACGGCTGCCTGCGCCAGCCCGGCATGACCGCGGAGGTCGCCGAGGAGCTGTTCGGCAAGGTGGCGGCGTTCGCGAGCTTCGGGTTCGCCAAGAGCCACGCGGCGGCGTTCGCGCGGACGGCCTATGAATCGAGCTTCCTCAAGCTGTTCTATCCCGCCCAGTTCCTGGTCGGGCTCATCAACGCCCAGCCGATGGGCTTCTACCCGGTCGAGGTCCTGATCAACGACGCCAAGCGCCACGGGGTGGCGATCCTGCCGGTCGACATCAACGCCTCGCGCTACAAGACGACGACCGAGTGGGCGGGCCGGCCCGGCTGGGCCATCGCGGGCACGGCCGGAGACCCGCCGGCACCCGGGGCCGAGGGGCCACACGACGGCGATGAGGGCGAGCCGATCCCCGAGGGCGCCGGGATCACGAGCCGACCGGTCCCGGTCCGGTCCTCGGCGTGCTTCAACCCGATGAGCGCGGCACGCGATCGATGGGCGGCCGGGGATGCCGTGGGCTGGGGCGTGCGCCTCGGGCTGCATCTGGTCAAGGGGATCGGAGAGCAGCACGAGACGCTGCTCGACCGGGAGCTTGCGCGGGGCCCGTACGCCTCGCTGGCCGATGTCGTCGAACGGACCGGGCTGCCCGAGGAGGTCATCGAGCGGCTGATCCGGACCGGGGCGCTCGATTCGCTGGGGCGGCCCCGGCGCGAACTGCTGTGGCAACTGCGCGAGGTGGCGGGGGCGTCGCGGGGCCGGGTCGATGGCCAGGCACTCAGGGTCGCGAAGCAGGCCCGCGGCAGGAAGTCCGCGTCGGCGGGCCGCCCGATGGACCTGCGATTGCCCGCGACGGAGGCACCGGACCTGCCGCCCATCACGGAATCGGAGCGGGTCGGCGATGCCTACGCGGTGGTGGGGCTCGACGCGAGGCGACAGGTCGTGTCCCTGTTCCGGCCGGCGCTGGACCGGTTGGGCGCCGTCACGAACGGCTCACTTGCCGATCGGAAGCAGGGGCCGGTGCGGATCGGCGGGCTGGTCGTGACCCGCCAGCACCCGATGACCGCGAAGGGCACGGTCTTCCTCGCGGTCGAGGACGAGACGGGCATGGTCAACGTCACGCTATGGCCGGATACGTGGGCGCGGCTGCGAGGTGTCGTCCGGCGTCACGCGCTGCTCCTGATCGACGGCGACCTCCAGCGAGAGTCGTCGGTCGTGAACGTCGTGGCGCGCGATGTCAGGCCGTTGCCGGAGCTTGCCGTCGAGACGGCCGGACCGGGCGGCCCGGAGGGCGTCCGCCAGCTCGGCCATGCCGGCATGCGCCGGCTGGGCTGATCAGCGGCCGGTGGCGCGCTTTCCCTTCGGGCGTGCACCGGCTCGCTGCCGCGCCCGCTGCGCGCTCGAGAACGCGAGGAACCGGCGATACCACGCGGCCCCGGCCGCGAAGAAGATGCCCGACAACGGCCCGACGACGATCGCCGAGTAGATCAGCTCCTGCTGCCTCGCTGCGCTCAACACGCCCCCGGTCAGCTCTGGAACGGCACTCGTGATGAAGATCGCGTAACCGATGACATCGATGACCGCCACGATGAACCCGAGCAGGTAGCTCGCGCGCTTGGCGAAGAACCCGGCGATGAAGATCGGGGCCATCGCCGGCGGCAGGACCATGAGCTGGAAGAACAGCGCCGCGGCCGGATTGGTCGGGGCGACGATCAGCGACGCGACCCCGGCGATGACCAGCGCCGCCGGCACGAGGAACGCCCGCGTCCGAAGCAGCCAGGGGAGTGCCGCAAGGTCGGCACGGATATCCGGCCGATGAAACGACGTTCGGATCGAATCGGCAAAGCCGAGGGGACGGGCGGCCGTCGCGGGCCGGGTCGCGCCCCGGGGAGTTGCCGTGGCACGCGGCGATGAGCTCGTGCCGGACAGCGTGTTCGGGACGGCCATGCCTTCCTCGAGCTCGTTGGCATCGAACTCGGTGTCGTGGGTCATGCGATACCGGCGACGGGCGTCGGCGCGGTCGGTGCGCTTGGCACGGGCCACGGGCTCTCCTCGATGTGGTGCTCGAACCGGCGGCGGGCCGCGGTCGGTTGCTGGCGGTGGGTTGCTGGGCATCGTACGCGGATCGTCTCGTGCCTGCCGAACACGATGATCGGCCGATCCTCGGGCGGCAACTGCCCGGCAGGTAGCGGCACCATCGCTGGTGATCCCCAGGTGATCGGCAAGCCACCGACTGTTGAGCGAGGTCCGGTACAACGTTGCGACCGCGTCCGCCCCCCGCGCCGCGGGACCGCGGAGAGCGGCCGCCCGCCAAGCCGCCCGCCCGCGAAGCCGCCCAGCCCGCCCACATCGCCCGCCATGCCGCCCGCCCGGAGGTCGATCGGTGGAACGAGTTCGTGGTGTGCTGGCCGCTGCCGTCGGCGTGGCCCTGCTGGCAACAACGGTGACCCTGGGCCTGGCGACCCCGATGTTCCAGGCCGCCGGGACGGCCGCCGTCGTCGCGTGGCCGCCGTCGACCCTGGTCATGTCCGAAGTCCAGACCGGTGGTGCATCGGCGTCGGATGAGTTCGCCGAGATCGCCAACGTCGGGCCGATCGGCGTCGACCTCAACGGGCTCGAACTCGTCTATGTGACCTCGACGGGTGGCACGGTCACGCGGAAGGCAAGCTGGTCGGCGCCGCTGATCCTCGGGCCGGGACGGCACCTGCTCATCGCGAATTCGTCGGGCGTCTTCGGATCGGTCGCGGATTCGGTCTACTCGGGCGGATTCGCCGCCACTGGCGGCGCCGTCGTGCTGCGGGCCATCGGCGGCGCGCCGATCGACGCCGTCGGATGGGGCGATGCCTCGAACAGCTTCGTGGAGGGTTTCCCGGTTCCTGCGCCTGCCGCAGGTCAGTCCGTGGAGCGCCGTCCCGGTGGCATCGGCGGGAACGGGATCGACACCAACGACAACGCCGCGGACTGGATGGTCCAGTCCGTGCCGAACCCGCAGAACCTCGCGGCTCCCCCAGTGCCCGTTCCGGCCTCATCGCCAACGCCGGGAGCGTCGCCGGGGCCCACGGCTAGCACGACGCCGTCGGCGACTCCAGGCCAGAGCCCGGTCCCAACTCCGGACGTGACGCCCGAGCCGACACCGACGGGCACACCGGACCCGACGGCCGACCCGGGACCGTCCGCCTCGCCATCCGCATCGGCTGACGTGACGCCGGGCCCATCGTCGCCGCCGACGCCAACACCCGGTGCGACGGACAACCCGTCGCCAATCCCAACCTCCTCGCCAACGCCAACGCCAACGTCAGCGCCGACACCGACAGCGACGGCGACACCCGGACCGACATCCGCACCCACACCCGCACCGACGGCGGAGCCAACGGCCACCCCGTCGCCGACCCCGACCCCGAGCGCCTCCCCGTCCGCGACCCCGACGTCGACGGCGGCGCCCATCGCCATCAGCGCAGCACGGCAGCTCCCGATCGGGAGCAGCGCGATCATCGAAGGGACGCTGACGACCGACCTCGGCGCGCTCGAGTCGGGGCGAGCCGGGTTCGTCCAGGACGCGACCGGAGGCATCGCGATCTATCTCGACGCGGCACCTGCCGCCCCAATCCCCGCCGCGACCGTCGTCAGGCTCGTGGGGACCATCGATGAGCGCTATGCCGCTCGAACCCTTCGCGTCACGGTGGCGACCGTCGAGGTGATCGGCGCAGCGGCGCTGCCCGATGCGGCGGCGGGATCGACGGGCGCGATCGGGGAGGCGGTGGAGGGACTCCGGGTCTCGATCACCGGCACGACCGTCGGTTCGGCAACGACCTACGCCGACGGCCTCGGCTACCTCGTCGATGACGGCTCGGGCCAGGTCCGGGTGATCGCCAGCTCGATCGCGCTCGGCACCGCGACGGTGGCGTCCGGGACCACGGTGAACGTGATCGGGCCCGTCGGCCAGCGCGACAGCACCGGAACAGGGACCGGCGGCTATCGGATCCATGCAACGCTGGAAGGTGAGTTCGTTGTCGTGCCGCCGCCGGCGCCGACTCCCGGCCCGACCTCGCCACCGAGCCCCTCACCGTCCTCGACGCCGACGCCGACGCCCTTGCCGACCCCGGCAGGGACTCCCGTTCCGAGCAGCAGTGCACCCACGACCACGCCCGACCCAACGCCTGCCCCGACCCCGGTCTCGACGCCCGGCGCGAGCCCGTCGGCGTCGCCGACACCAGGGGCGACACCGGACGTCCTGTCCATTGCCGAAGCGCGCCGTCGGCCGATCGGGTCGGTCGTGACGGTCAGTGGCGTCGTGACGGCCGAAGCGGGTCGCATCGGCATTCCATCGGTCATCGTCGTTGCGGATGGATCTGGTGGCGTCGCGGTCCGGCTGCCGGCCGGGACAGGTTCGCCATCGCGAGGCCGGCAGGTCCTCGTGACCGGCGTCACGGCCGCGCCCTACGGGCAACTCGAGATCCGCCCGTCGAGCGGCCACGTCGCCGACCTTGGGAGCGGAACGCTTCCGAGCCCCATCGTAACGTCGGGTGCCGGCCTCGGCGAGGCGACGGAAGCGCGACTGGTCGTCCTCGTCGGGACGCAGAAGGGCGTGGCCCGCAAGAGCGTGACCGGCGACCTCACGGTCGACGTCGTCGACGGCAGCGGTGCCAAGGTCCGGATCATGGTCGATGCCTCGAGCGGGATCACGACCGCCGATCTGCGAGCGACCATCCGGTACCGACTGACCGGGATCGTGGGCCAGCGCGCAACGCGGACCGGCGCGCTCGATGGCTATCGCATCTGGCTCCGCGATCGTGCCGATATCGCCCTCGAGCCTATGACCGGAGGCCAGTCACCGGGCCCCGACCCGTCGGACGGACCCGCGGCGACCCAGGAAGCCGGCCCGATCCTGACCATCGCAGTGGCTCGAGGGCTCGTCGATGCCCCGGCGAGCG
>SCTE01000027.1 GCA_004298915.1 Chloroflexota bacterium
GCCCAGGGCGATCGCAAGACGGCGGCGATCGTGATGAACGCCCTGGCCCAGCTGCGGGCCATGAACGGTGAATTCGAGGAAGCAAGGAATCTCTACCGCCAGGCACAGGCAACCCTGGCCGAAGTCGGGTCCGGGATCGAAGCCAGCTCAACCTCGATCGAGACGTCACGCGTCGAGCTCCTGGCGAATGACGTCGACGCCGCCGAACGAGAGCTGCGCCGGGACGATGCCGCCCTCGCAGCCATCGACGAGGCGTATTTCCGAAGCACGGTCGCGGCAATCCTCGCGAATGTCCTGTGGCGCCGGGGATCGCTCGACGAGGCTGATTCATATGCCCAGCTGGCCCGGCAACTCGCCGACGAGGATGACGTGTGGTCGCAGGCCGCCTGGCGCACCGCGCAGGCGAAGGTCCTCGCGGAGCGCGATCGCCTCGACGAGGCCATCGCGTTGGCGCAGGCCGCCGTGGACCTCGTCACCTCCACCGAGGATGTTGAACTCCGGGCCCAGACGTTGGCCGATCTCGGATCCGTCCTCGTCCGGGCCCGCCGGGAGGAAGAAGCAGGGCCCCTCTTTCGAGAGGCCCTGCAACTATATGAACAGAAGGGCGATCGCCCGTCCGCTGCGCTCGTCAGGCGCCAGCTCGCCGAGCTTGGCCAGGCCTGAGTGGACCCGCGGGGCTCAGATCCCGCCCTTGAAACCGCCATTCGACCGGGTCCAGATCGTGATGACGAGGTTCTTGTCAGCGTCGTAGACGCCATCCCGGCAGCCGGGATCCAGATGATTCTCGGGATCCGTTCCGCACGACGTCCTGATCTCCTGCGTGCTGCCATCGGCCAGCGTGTGGGTCACGACGACCAGGCTGGGGTCGAGGTTCTTCGGCACCGACTTCCAGTAGACGGTGATGATGATCTTGATCCCGCCGGCAAGGCTGCCACCTTCGGCCACTTCGACCTTCGAGCACTCACCGAACGAATTCGCGACGGCAGCACACGTTGACGCAGGCACGCCCGAGCCGTCCTGGACGGTGACCGGGATGTTGGTTCCCGAAGCTGCGGCGGATGTCGACTGGAGGTTCGTGCGCGTGACGCCGCCGTTCTTGATCTCGACATTCGAACTCAGGACGAAGCCGCCGGCAAAGTTCTGGTCACCGGACAGGCTCGTCGTCACCTTCACGAGCAGCGTGTCGCCATGACTGTTCTTGCCCTTGTCGGAGAAGGTGGCGCCAGTCGTATTGAGCATGAAGGTCGGCGAGAACGAGCTCCCCGTCGCGGGCGTCGTGTACGCGACAGTCAGGACGATGACATCGCCGGCATTCAAGGCACCGAATGCGCAATAGAGAACGCCAGTCGGATTGCACAAGGCCGTGCGATCTCCGGCGAGGTACGTCGGAGCGGACGTCACCGAGTCGGTGAGGTAGAGCTGTGAGATGTTCGAAGGTCCGAGGTTCCGGATGGTGAGGCGATACCCGGCATCCGCGCCAGGCGACACGGCGGACGGAAGGGTCACGACATCCATCGTCCAGCCGGGCTGGGCGGCTGCCACACTCGACGGCACGATGAGCGCAACGCCAAGCAATGCGGTGGAGATGATCGCGGCCAGACGCCGGAGACGATGGGACGACACGTAGACCCTCCTCGGGGATGCCGATCCGTAGATCGGCGTTCTGTCTTCCTGCTTGCGGCCGATGGTCCTACCGAGGGCGCCCGATTGGCCTAGTCGTACAGGATGCGCGGGCTGATGGTCGAGGTCAACCCGGACATCGACGCTGAGTCGAATGCGGCGCCACCGCACACGGTGTAGTGCCGGGCGTTCGCGCCCGACCCTCAGCCGCGCGCGATTGGCCGCATCGGGAACACGCCGACGACGATCGGCGAGATCGGGTCGAGCGACAGCTCGTAGCCGACGTCGCCCGCCCGGAACAGCTCGCCGAGCAGGTTCCCCTCCCGGTTCGGCAGACCGACGAACACCCGGTGATCCCGATCGATCTCGACCCCGGTCACGTCATCGTCCTCGCCGCTGAGCCCGAATCGCCGTCGCAGTTCATGCATCGGAACATAGGCCCGGCTCTTGATGAACCGCCGGAGCTGGGGTGCGGTACAGGCCGTTGCCTCGACGCTGGGCGGAACCGGTTGAGGCTGGACACCCGATCCGGTCCGATCGGTCGATTCGTCCCGCATCGACGCTCGGGCCGCGGGGCGACGGTCGGGAACATGGCCATTCGGAGCCACCGTGAATCCGTCCATTCGCCCGTCGGCCAGGGTCGCGGTCGCATCGGTCGGCGCCGACGGCACCTCGGTGGCAGACATGCCTGTCGAGTCCGGGGATGCGGCCGGTTCGGAGATGGCCGACGGCCCGGGGGCCTCGGTAGGACGTCGAACGTCGGCCGGCGGCTCCGAGATCGCGGGGGCCTGCCGGGTGGCTGCTGACTTCCGATCCGACCGCGGATGACGCCGGTTCGCGTGGTGGGCGTGGCGGCTCATAAAGCGAGGACCGCCCTGTTCGGGAGGGCGAGGGTTGCGGTCAGTGACCGCCTGAGGTTGGGCATGGGACTCGAGTCATTCGAACGTTGTCGGGCGGGTGCCCGATGCCGATGATACCCGGAGGCGGCGGTTCAGCCCGGGACCACCCAGAGGTCGCGACTGGACTCGTTCAGCGAATCGGGCCCGTCGGGCCCGCAGATGACGATGTCCTCGATCCGGGAACCGTATTTGCCGGCGAGGTAGATCCCCGGCTCGACGCTGAAGG
>SCTE01000250.1 GCA_004298915.1 Chloroflexota bacterium
GCCCCGATCGCCGGCTGGGAACCGGGTCCCTCGGACCCGCCGCCCACCGAACGATCGCCGATGGATCGCTGGATCCTGTCGAGGTGCGCGGGGCTCGCCGCGGCCGTCGAGGAACGGCTTCGCGACTACGACGCCTTCGGCGCCACGCGATCGATCGACACCTTCATCGAGGACCTGTCCACGTGGTACGTCCGCCTGTCGCGGAAGCGGTTCTCGCGCGGCGTCGGGGCGGATCGGGCCGCCGCCTTCGCCACGCTCCACACGGCCCTGACAACGGTGGCCCGGGTGAGCGCGCCAATCCTGCCGTTCCTGGCCGAGGAGATGTACCAGAACCTGGTCGTTGGGGCTCGTGACGGGGCCGCGGCGCCCGGCGCGGGCGCCGGCCATCCGCATTCGGTCCATCTGACACGGTTTCCGACGGCCGAACTCGGCGGGTTGCGCAATGAGCCCCTCGAAGCGGCCATGGCGACGGCGCGCCGAGCGGTCGACCTGGCGCGAACGCTCCGCGGCAACGCCAACCTCAAGGTCCGCCAGCCCCTGGCGCGGATGTGGCTGGCCCTGCCCGGCGGGGACCTCCACGAGCTGGAGGCGCTCGTCGCGCTCATCGCCGACGAGCTCAACGTTCGCCACGTGGAGTTGATCGGCGACGAATCGGACCTCGTCGAGCGCCGGGTCAAGGTCCTCCTGCCGAAGGTCGGCAAGCGCCTGGGCACCGCGATTCCGGCGGTCATGGCGGCCGCCCGCACGGGGGCCGTGGAGATCGCCGCGGACGGCTCGGTGACGCTGGCCGGCGTGACCCTGGCGGCCGACGAGGTCGAGATCATGGCGACGCCGCGGCCCGGCACCGTCGTCGCGCACGATGACGGCCTCCTGGTGGTCCTCGACACGGACCTGACGGCCGATCTCCTCGCGGAAGGCGATGCGCGAGAGCTCCAGCGGGCCATCCAGGACCTGCGCAAGGACGCCGGCCTGGACCTCGACGAGCGGATCCAGCTCCACGTGGCCGGGCTGGCCCGGGCCGTCGAGGATCACCTCGGATCGGTCGCCGCCGAGACGCTCGCCGACCTCGTCGCCGCCCCGCCGCCGGGAGCGACCGTCGGGACCATCGGCCTCGCCGCGGGCGTCGCCACGATCTCGCTGGCTCGAATCGACGCGGGCGCAGGACCTTCGTGACGACGAAGCGGGTCGCCCGGCCGTTGTGGGGTCCATTCGTGGCGCTCGTCGGCCTCGTGGTCGTCCTCGACCAGCTGTCGAAGTCGTGGATCGAGGCGGAACTGTCCGGCGGCCGCGTGATCTCGTATCTCGGCGGGGCCCTCCGGCTGGTCTACTCGCAGAACAACGGTGCCCTGTTCGGCCTGTTCCGCGGCCACGTCCTGATCTTCGGCCTCATGAGCCTGGCGGTCATCGCGCTCATCGTGACGTTCCATGCACGGTCCGGTCGCAGCCCGTACATGACCCTGACGCTCGGACTGCTGCTGGGCGGGGCCATCGGGAACGCGATCGACCGGTTCCGCCTCGGCTACGTGATCGACTTCGTGGATGGCGGCCTCGGCCGCGCCCGATTCTTCACCTTCAACCTCGCCGATGCCTCGATCAGCGCCGCGATCCTGCTGCTCTTCGCGATGGCGATCTGGCCGTCGCTCGTCGGAAGCCGCGGGTCAGACGTGGGGGCCGGTGACGCCGGCGCCTCGAGGACCGGGCCCCAGCCGGGCCCCACGGCTGCCGAACCGGGAGCCGGGAGCGACGATGCCTGAGGTCGCGGGCCGATCGCCGGGCGTCCACGTGCTCAGCGTGCCGCCCGATGGCCGCGCGATCCGCGTGGACCGGTTCGTGACCGACCTGACCGGCCTCTCCCGCAGCCACGTCCAGAAGCTCATCTCCGCCGGCCTCCTCACCGCCGGCGAGCGGACGTTGCGCGCGAACTCGATGACCGAACCCGGCACGAGCCTTCGCCTGGAGATCCCCGAGCCCGCCCCGGCCACCCCGATCGCCCAGCCCGAGATCGCGGTCAGCGTCGTCCACGAGGACGACGACCTCCTGATCATCGACAAGCCCTCGGGACTGGTGGTCCACCCGGCTCCGGGCCACGACAGCGGCACGCTCGTGAATGCCCTCCTCGGACGTGCCGGACCCGAGGGCTTCGGCGGCATCGCCGGCGTGCGCCGGCCGGGCATCGTCCATCGCCTCGATCGCGACACAAGCGGGCTGCTCATGGTCGCTCGCACCGACCTCGCGCAGCAGAGCCTCATGGCGCAGCTCAAGGCCCGCCGGATCAAGAAGACCTACGTGGCCCTGGTCCATGGCTCGGTCGGCGCTGCGGTCGGGCGCATCGAGGCACCGATCGGCCGGGATCCCCGCCACCGGACGCGCATGGCGGTGGTCCCCGACGGGCGTCCCGCCACGACGGGCTACCGGGTGACGGAACGATTCGCCGGCTGGACCCTCCTCGAGCTCGACCTGGTCACGGGTCGGACCCACCAGATCCGGGTCCACCTCGACGCGATTGGCCATCCCGTGGCCGGGGACAGGGTCTACGGAACCGGCACGTCGTCGCGCGGACCGGATGGGCTCGATCGGTTGTTCCTGCACGCCTGGCGGCTCGAGCTGACCTCGCCCTCGACGGGCGAGTTGATCCGCGCAACGGCGCCGCTGCCGCCCGAGCTCGAACAGGTGCTCGCGACGCTGCGCGTGGAGCCCCGATGACGCGGGCCCGGGGAGGACCCGCGGACGACGGGCGCGCGCGTTCCGTGGAGGGCGGGCCGGCAGCCGGCGCCGAGGTGGGCGACGCCACCGATTCCGGCCTCCACGCCGATGGGGCACCGGGCGCGGTGCTCGTGATCGTGTCCGGACCCTCGGGCGTCGGCAAGGACAGCGTCATCGAGGCACTCCGCGCGAAGCCTCGGGATCCGGACTACCACTACGTGGTCACCTGCACCACGCGGCCCCGGCGGAGCTACGAAGTCGACGGCGTCCACTACCGGTTCCTGAGCCGCGAGGCGTTCGCGGCCCTCCAGGGTGCCGGCGAGCTACTCGAGGCCAACGAGGTCCACGGCAA
>SCTE01000251.1 GCA_004298915.1 Chloroflexota bacterium
CTCAGGCTGCTGGCTGATTGGGGCGCCGCGCAGGATGCCGCGTCCGGGGACCACGGGGCACTTCGTCACGAACGGTGCGGAACGACGCTCGAGGCCCACTGGTTCTGCCCGACGTGCGACACCGTCGTCGATGCGTCCCTCGGAGCCGATACCCGCCGGGTCTGAGCTAGAGGCCCGAGGGCGTCCCCGATCCTCCGCTGGCCGGGCCGGCGTGTTCGCGCCGGTGGAACGAGAGGTCGAGCCCGGTCTTGAGCAGGACCAGCACGATCAGTGCGCCGATCGGGGTCCCCAGGATCATCGACACGAACGCGCCGATGATGATCGTCACGTGGAGCACGACGACCCGGGCATAGGGCGCCCCCATCAGTCGCGTCGGGACGGCTTGGCGGTACTCGCCACGGCCGATGTAGTTGAACCAGAACGAGATCCCGTGACTGATCGCGAGAACGAGCGCTCCATACAGGACCTGGTTCAGGTTGGCGGCGATGCCATCGAACGGGATCCCCGAACCCGCGAACGCCGGCAGGGCGAAGAGCACGAACACGCCATGGCCGATCCAGAAGATGCCATAGTGGACCAGGAAGAACGCGGCCATCGCGAATCGCCCGCAGCCAAGGAGCGGTTGCACGGAGCCGTACCCGCCGGCCGCCGGCACGCGGCCAGCGCCCGGCAGGCGGCCAGCGCCCGGCAGGACCAAGGCCCCCTCGGCCATGAGGATCTTCGCGACGTTGAACAGCCCGATGATCCCGTTCTCGGCCCAGTACAGGGCAAGGATCGTCCAGAGGTCCCAGCCCCAGAACACGACGCCCACGAGCGGGATCAGGTTGGCGACGACCAGCGAGACCACCGGTTCGATGGCCGAGGTCGTGCGAACCATCGCGATAAGGCGATCCACAGCCCGGATCGTACCGCCCGCTACACTCGGGCGATGGATGATTCTCGCTGGGAGCCGGGCATGCCCGTCCTCGAGCGGCAGGCCGTTCCCACCGCGGTCCCGGGCGCAGCGGGCGCCGCGCCGCCACGTTCGGTCCCCGAGGTCGCGCCGACACCGCTCCAGGCGCAGTACATCAACATCTCGGCCGTGGCCCTGGTCGCGGGCGCCATCGCCATCACGGCACTCGAGACGGGCTCCTCGCTGTCGAGCCCGCTGGTCAAGCTGTGCATCCTGGTCGGCGCGCCCCTGCTGATCCTGACGACTGCCGACGCGTCGCTCCGGATCTGGCGCTCGGCCTGGGCCTGGATGCCGATCAATCGCAATCGCGGCCTGTTCCGGCTGGCATGGCTGGTGGCCGCCGCGATCGGGATGATCGTGTTCGCCGCGGCTGCGGTCCTGGCGCTGAAGGCGTGAACCCCGGCGAGCCGGGTCGTGGCCGCGGGCGCGGGCCGGATGGCCGATCGACCGACATCGACTCGGGCCGCGGCACGCCGGGCTGGCTGGCTGCGTCGATCCGGTTCTGCTCCCGATGCGGCACCGAGCTTCGGTTCGGGACCATCGATGGCGAGGATCGGCAGCGCAGTCACTGCCCCGGCTGCGGCCACATCGCGTACGTCAATCCCCGCCTGGTCGTGACCGTCCTGCCGATCGCCGACGACGGTCGCGTGATCCTGATCCGGCGCGGAATCGAGCCCGGGCGCGGCCTGTGGGCCCAGCCGGGCGGATTCCTCGAGATCGACGAGACGGTCAACGAGGCAGCGGTCCGCGAGGCGATGGAGGAAACGGGGCTCCTGATCGAGCCCGGCGAGATCGTGGGCCTGTACACCCGCCTCGAGGCGGCAGTGGTGGTCCTGGTCTTCGAGGCCAGCGTCATCGGTGGGGCGCCGACCCTGACCACCGAGGCGCTCGAGATCCGCGAGTTCGAGCCCGCCGACCTGCCATGGCCGCAGCTCGCGTTCAAGACCACCCACTGGGCCCTGGTCGATTGGCTCGCCCGGCACCATCCGTCGGTGGACCCGCCGGCGTTCGCGGGTGGTCGCTGAGGTCGGCTGCGGCCCGCGTCCCGCGATCTCGCCGCGAAGGCCGCAGGCCGGACCCCCCGCGCCGCTGACCCCCGGGCCTACGCGCCGGGCTGGCGTCCCGTATAGATCGGGCGACGTGTCGCCCCGATCTGCGCACCGGCCTCGTCGTAGGCGGTCACCAGCACCCACAGCGTCTCGCCGGTCGGCGGTGCCGGGAGGTCGAACGAGGTCATGAACCTCGGCGCGCGGACCGGGCGGATACCCCCGTCCGGGTCACGGACGTCGATCGAGGTCCGGTCGATGATCTGGCTGGCGCCGCTCCGGAGCGTCACGTCGATTCGTGCCGCCCGAACCAGGACCGTTCCCTCGACGTCGATCGAGGTCAGGTTCTGGTCCACCGTGGACGGGACCGGTGATCGCAGGTCCACGACGCCGCCGACGTAGACGAAGCCGCGCGACGGCGGCCAGGTCGGGACGCGCGAACCCGGCCCGCCGATGACGCGCGGGCTCGGGAAGACCGCCGTACCCGAGATCGGGCGCAGTTCCGAGGCGGCGGGATCCGAGGCCGCGGCGGCCTCCGGGCCCGATTCGAGGCCGCTCCGGCCGGCCAGCACGCCGAGGCCGACGATCCCCGCCAGGGTGACCGCCAGCGCCGCCGCGGTCAGGCCGCCCCTTCGTCCGGTTCGGACGATCCGTGGCGCGAAGTCGACCGATTCGAGCGGCGACTCCTCGTAGATCACGGCACCCTCGTCCCGCGGGTCGATCGCCGACGTGCGGGGCTCAGGGGCGACCATGGTCGATCGCCTATGGCCGGATGTCGATGAAGATGTTCTTGGTCTCGGTGTACAGCTCGATCGCGGACATGCCGAGCTCACGCCCGATGCCCGACATCTTGTAGCCGCCGAAGGGTGCCTCGGTGTGGACGCTGCTGTTCGAGTTGATCGACAAGACGCCCGCCTGGATGCCCTTCGCGGTCCGAAGCGCCTTGCCGATGTCGCGGCTCCAGACGGATCCCGACAGGCCATAGGGCGTGGCGTTCGCCAGGCGGATGGCCTCCTCCTCGGTATCGAACGGGATGATCGACACGACCGGCCCGAAGATCTCCTCGCGAGCGATGCGCATGTCGTTGGTGACGCCGTCGAAGACCGCCGGCATCAGGTACGCACCGTCGGCCAGCGCCGCGTCGTCCGGAGCCTCGCCGCCGACGACGAGATTCGCGCCCTCGGACAGGCCGATCTCGATGTAATCGCGAACGCGATCTCGCTGCTTGAAGCTGACGAGCGTCCCGACCTCGGTTGCCTCGTCCTCGGGGTTGCCGACCACCACCTTGCGGGTCGCCGCCGCGAACAGCTCCACGACCTGCTCGTGGACCGATCGCTCGACGAGGATCCGGCTCCGCGCGCAGCAATCCTGGCCGCAGTTGTCGAAGACCGAGTACGGGGACTCGGATGCGAAGCGCTCGATGTTGGCATCGGCATAGACCACGTTGGGGCTCTTGCCGCCGAGCTCGAGGCTGATCTTCTTCACGTTGTTCGAGGCGAGACGCATGATCTCCTGGCCGGTCGTCGTCTCGCCGGTGAAGGCCACCTTGCCGATGCCCGGGTGCGCCGCGATCGCCGCCCCGGCGGTGCCGCCGGGCCCCGTGACCAC
>SCTE01000252.1 GCA_004298915.1 Chloroflexota bacterium
TGCGCCGGCATCGGCCCATGCGCGGGACCTGTCGCCGGAGCGCGCCGCTTCGATCGTGCGCCAGTCGGCCAGCGCTCGATGGGTCGCCTTCCT
This sequence comes from Chloroflexota bacterium, assembly GCA_004298915.1. GTDB lineage: Bacteria > Chloroflexota > Limnocylindria > Limnocylindrales > CSP1-4 > UBA5189. The sequence continues at coordinate 94 of SCTE01000252.1, forward strand.
CGCGGTCTGCGTGGTCGCGCTGTTCACCATCGCCTACTACTTCTACGAAGTCGGGCTGCCGCTCAACCTGTCGACCCCGCGGCTGACCGTCGAGGCAGAGCAGCAGCAGGTGACCGCCGTCGAGCGCGGCTACAACCTCTATCAGGCCAACTGCACGCGCTGCCATGGACCGAATGGTCTCGGGGCCGCGGAAGGCAACTACATCGCCCCGCCGCTCCACGACGCGATGAAGCTGTTCGACCATCTCAACGCCGTGTACCTGAAGAACGTCCTGACCGTTGGCGGGCGCTACGTCTGCGGGAACGCCGAGAGCGTGATGCCGATCTGGGCTGACACGAACGGCGGCCCGCTCAACTATCGGGCGATCGAGGACCTGATCGCGTTCATCCGGTCGGATGCGACCCAGGAATACATCGTCCGCGATCCGTCCCTGAACGAGCCGGTCATCGGGACCGATGGGAAGATCAAGACGTTCAAGGGCTGGCTCGACCCGAAATTCAAGCCGGATCCGGCCGCAACGGCCGTCCCGGCCTGCTGGAGCGGCGGGACCGCCACGCAGGGCCCGTCGGAATCACTGCCGCCCGATGCCGAGATCCTCAAGGTCACCGCCGAAGGCGTCGCCTTCGATGTCAAGGAGCTCACGGTCGGTGCCGGCAAGGCCTTCGGGATTGACTTCGACGACAAGGATCCGGCCGGCTTCGGCGGCCACAATGTCGAAATCCGGGACCAGGGAGGCGCGGTGGTGTTCGACGGCGCTGTGATCAAGGACCCAGCCCGGGTGGTCTACTCGGTCCCGGCCCTGTCCGCCGGCACCTATACGTTCATCTGCCGAATTCATCCGGTCGCGGCAATGACCGGCACCTTGACGGTCAAGTAGGAAGCACGATGACGCGCGCATTGCAGGCCGGCACTCCGCCCAGGCGCCGCCGGGCGATGATGGGGCTCCTCGACGCCGACGGATGGACCTGGGCGTCGGTGAAGGCCGTCATCTGGTTCATCCTGATCATCATCCTGCTCGCCTACATTCCCGACCGCGCGTACTACTTCACGGTCAACCGAACGCTCGATATCGGCCTGCTGGCATGGTCGCCGGTCAACTTCTGTCCTCCGGAAAACGACACGCTGCCGTGTCCCGCCCCCGCCGGCTCCGTCATCCCGTGGCAGCCGTCCCCGGCCGAGCTTGCCCTCCCGGCCGCCCGGACCGCCGGTGCGGTCGCGCAGGTCGGAACCAAGCTCCTGTACATCGGCGGCTCCGATGGCTCCGCCCCGACCACGACGACGTACGTCGCCGATGCCGAGAAGGGAACCCTGACGGCGTGGGTGGACGGTCCTGCCCTGCCCGATGCCCGCACTGATGCCGCCGCGGCCGTCGTCGGCAGCACGGTCTACCTCGTGGGCGGAACGGGATCAGACGGCAAGGCGGTCGACACCATCTGGACCCTGACCTACGACCAGGATGCCAAGACGTTCGGAGCGTGGGAATCGATCCAGGACTTCGCCCTGCCGGCCGCGCGAGCCGCGCTCGCAGCCATCCCCGTGTCGGACGGCCTGCTGGTCGTGGGCGGGTTCGGGCCTGATGGGACTCCCCAGGGCTCGGTCTGGAAGTCGACGCTCGACACCAAGGGCGTCCTCGGTGCGTTTTCCGATCAGGCGGCGCTGCTCGATCCTGTGGCTGGAGCCTCGATGGCCCAGGTCGGCGACTTCGTCTGGGTCTGGGGCGGAACCGACGCGAATGGACCTTCAGGAGCCGTCCAGCGCGGTGAGATCGGCATTCCCAAGACAGTCGAGACACCCGCGCCGGATGCACCGATCGTGCCCGAGCAACTCCTTGCCTGGGCCGTCTCGGACGGCGCGAACATGCCGCCGCGTGCGGGTGCGGCCGGATTCTCGGCCAACGGGGCGCTCTACGCCCTCGGCGGGACCGACGGTTCCGGGCCGAAGAACCAGCTCTACTGGACGGTTCCGACGGCCAAGGGCGAGATCGACGGCTGGAAGCACCTCGACCAGACAGACCTGCCCGCAACCGGGCTCGTGGGTGGCGCGGCCGTCGTGACCGGGGTCAACGCGTTCGTCATCGGTGGCGAAACCAAGGATGGCGTCCAGACGGGATCGGTTCGGGCAAACCTGGCCCCCCAGGAGCCGTTCTTCCAGGCCGGCCTTGTCGGCGTCGTCGTGCCGGCGCTCCGGATCGACGGGGAGATCGGCCAGCAGCTCGGCTACCTGAGCGCGGCGGGAGCCGGAACGGTCAACTCGGTGATCCTGATCCTCATCGGCTGGGCCTACGCCCACCCCGATACCGTCCGTGGCTGGATCGATCGAAGAAGGCGCCGCCGCGGCTGAGTGAGCGGGAGCGCCGGGCAGCCCGGCGCGGCCACGGTTGCCCCGACCTCCGCCCCGCGCGTCGCGGGCGCCGCCCGGCCCACCGCCCGCCGGCCGTCAGCTCGGAAGATCCCCCTCGCCGTCGGCCAGGGGGCCACGCCTGACCGGGAGTCCGGCCTGCAACCAGGCGAGCGTGCCACCCGCGACATTCGAGACGTCGGTCCAGCCCTTGGCCAGCAGGAATCCGGTCGCCTGACCCGAGCGCGCGCCGGTCCGGCAGATCATCAGGAGCGGCCGATCCCGGGGCAGCTCATCGTGGCGCGCCATGAACGTCGAGAGGGGCATGACCACGACGCCCTCCGCACGGACCTCTTCGATCTCCCCGGGCTCCCGCACGTCGACGAGAAGCGGTCGGTCGACATCCGTCGTGTCGGTCGCCGGGCCCAGGGCCTGGTGCGCTTCGGTGACGGACAGGGTCGGGATCCGGTTTGGATCAAGCATGGGGACGCCTCGGTGTGCAGGTGATGGTGCAGGTCGCTCAGCTGAGGTCGCGCAACGGGGTCCGGCCACCGAACCCGTCGCCGAGCTCATGCCACCACTCGATCGGACCCTCGCCGAGCCGCCAGCACAGCCAGACCTGGCGTCCGTTCACGAGGGCCGGAAAGTCGACCAATCCCGTCTCGATCTCCCTGAGCGTGACGTCCCGCTCGACGAGACGTGTGACGCCGGCCTGCATCTGGTCGATCAGGCCCTGCATTCGGAGTCGCAGGCGCCGACGATCATCGGCCTGGACACCGGCCTCGGTGACGAGCCCGGTCGTCCGACCACCCCGCTCGGCGCTCTCGCGCCCCTCGCCGGATGCATCCACGACCGCGTCGCGGAGCTGGATCAACTCCGCCCGCTGGTCGCGCAGGTCGAGCAGGACCCGCTCCACCTCGGGCAGGGCCTCGTTGGCGTCGTCGATCGAGTAGAACCGTGTCATCGGACTGATCTTAGGCCCGTATGATGCGGGGCATGCGAATCGCTGCGCGCATGGACGTCATCGGAACCGAAACGGCGTTCGAGGCCGCCGCACGCGCCCGCGCCCTCGAGGCGACCGGGCGGTCCGTGATCCACCTCGAGATCGGCGAACCGGACTTCGACACCCCGGCGAACATCCGCGAGGCCGCGAAGAAGGCGATCGACGACGGGTTCACCCATTACGGTCCGTACTTCGGGCTGCCAAAGCTGCGCGAGGCCATCGCCGCCGATGCGTCGACGCGCAAGGGATTCCCGGTCAACCCGGACCACGTCATCGTCACGCCCGGCGCCAAGCCGATCATGTACTACGCGATGATCGCGCTCATCGAGCCCGGTGACGAGGTTATCGTCCCCGACCCGGGCTACCCGATCTACGAGTCGATGGCCAGGTTCGCCGGCGGGACCGTGGTTCCCCTGCCGATCCGCCAGGAGCTCGAGTTCCGGGCCGACCTCGACGAGCTCGAATCGCTGGTCACGAAGAAGACCCGGATGCTCGTCCTGAACTCACCGGCCAACCCGACCGGCGGGCTGTTCACCCGCGAGGACATCGTCCGGATCGCCGAGCTGGCGCTGCGCCACGACCTCATCGTCCTGACCGACGAGATCTACGGCCGCATCGTCTACGAGGGGGAGCACGTCTCGATCGCCTCGATTCCGGGCATGGCCGAGCGAACGATCGTCCTCGACGGTTTCAGCAAGACCTACGCAATGACCGGCTGGCGCCTCGGC
>SCTE01000253.1 GCA_004298915.1 Chloroflexota bacterium
GGACCGTCGTGCATCGCCCGCGCGATCTCGCGGCGAAGGTCCTCCTGGGCGGACAGGACGAGCATCGACACGGCCGCGGGTGGCGGGCCCTGGTCGATGGCGTTGCCGGCCGACTCGAGGGGGTCGTCGTCGGTGCCGCCGGGCGCCTCGGCATCGCCGCCGCCGTCACCTGGCTCCGCTGACGCGGCCTGGACCTTCTCCGCCGCGGCCCGGATGGTCTCCTGGAGCCGCGCGATCGACCGCCGCTTGCCCTCGAGGATCTCGAGCTGGGCATCCATGAGGGCCGACCGTCGGGTCAGCGTGACGACCTGGGTCGCGAGGTCCATCACTTCCTGGGTGGACGCCGTCTCGGCCAGCTTGGTCAGCTTGTCCGCGGCCACGGACCGGCGCGACCCGTGATGCCCGGCCTCGGTCCGGGCCTGGGCGACGAGCATGTCGATCTCGGCGATCTCCCGATCGAGCGCAGCTGCGTCCTCGAGGAGCTGATCGGCGATATCGGTGGTCGTGGTCACGAGCGGTGCTTCAGAATCGAACCGGGATCGGCTCAATCCTCCGGCATCTTGATCCAGCCCTGGCGCATCGCGTAGACGACGGCCTGGGTCCGGTCGTTGACCGACAGCTTGCGGAGGATCGAGCTCATGTGGTTCTTGACCGTCTGCTCGCTGATCGTGAGCGTGTAGGCGACCTGCTTGTTGGTCATGCCCTGGGCGATGTTGTCGAGGATCTGGACCTCACGAGGCGAGAGGGGGGCGAAGATCGGCTGGGCCTCCTGGCCGTAGATCGCCAGCTCGCGGAACTCCTTGAGGACGCGCGACGCAACGGACGGCTGGGAGAACACCGTGTCGTTGATGAGGTACTCGCCGTTGGCCACCCGTCGGATGATGTTCACCAGGTCGTCCGGGCTGACGTCCTTGAGGATGAATGCGGCCGCGCCGGCCTTGATGGCGTCGAACAGGGCGTCTTCGTCCTCGTGGACGGCCAGGACGATGATCGACACCGACGGCAGCTCGCGCTTGATCCGCTGGGTCGTCTCGATGCCACCGGGCGTCGGCAGCGACAGGTCCATGAGGATGATGTTGGGCGACGTCTCGAGCGCGGCTTCCATGGCGCTCCGCGCGTCCTCGGCCTCGCCGACGACCTCGAGATCGGATTCCTTCGAGAGGATCTGGGCGATGCCCACGCGGAACAGGACGTGGTCGTCAACGATCAGGATCCGGGTCTGGTCCTCGCCTGGGCGACGACGACGCTCCGGCCCGCTGTACTCCATCGCGCTCATGTGGTCTCCTCTCGTCCGCCCGGAATGACAAGCCGCACCCGAGTGCCGTCCTCCGGTCGTGATCGTACTTCTAATCGCGCGCCAATCGATTGTGCACGTTCCTGCATGAATTGGATTCCAAAGGCGCGGCGACCGCCCGCCGGAGCGTCCGACTGGACGAATCCATGGCCATCGTCCTGGATGTCGAGGACCATGTCAGGGCCGTCGAGGGTGGCCCGGATGGTCACCCGGGACGCGTGGGCGTGCTTCCTGACGTTCTGGAGCGTCTCCTGGATGATCCTGAGCACCGCCATGTCCACCGCCGTGGGCAGCTCGTCGACCGCGGGATCGAGGTCGACGGTGATCGGGATTGAGAGGATGCCCGCGACCTGCTCCGCCGTGTCGCGGATGGCACCCGACAGTCCGAGGTCGGCGAGGATCGGTGGCCGAAGCTGGCTGACATAGGTTCGAACGTCGGCCAGTTCGCGACGGAGCACGTCACGCAGGAGCCGGAGCTCGGCTCCGGCAAGGGCCGGGTCGCGAGCCATGAGGCGCTCCACGACCTCGATCTGGAGGATGGCGTTGGCGAGGGCCTGGGCCGGGCCGTCGTGGATCTCCCGGGCCAATCGGGACCGTTCCGCCTCCTGGGCCTCGAGGATCCGCTGCTGGAGGTCGGCCGATGTCGTGCTGCTCGTGCCGGCATTGCCTGTCATGCGTGGCGAGTATACGGGCGCCGAATGGCGCCGCCGGGGTGCTTCCAGCATCGGGCTCATGGGCAGGTGATCCGGAAGGCGCGAAGATCGTCGAACAGGCCGCGGCCGCTGGGATCGACGAGCGCCACCGGCTCGAAGCACCCCGTGCCGACCGGATCCGTCCGGGCGATGCCGGGCCAGCGCTCGCCGGGATTCGTGCCGCTGATGACGACCGTGGTCCCTGGGAACGTGCGGGCGAGGTCCAGCACCGAGGCCGGCGATTCGTCCGGCAGGGCGAGGGTCCGGATGCCGGTTTCCTCCGCCAGCCAGATCGGCGAACGGGCGATGACCGGGCCCAGGTCCGGTCCGATCGGCGCTCCCGCAGCCGCGAGCGCCGCCGGGAGCGCGGCGTACTGATCACGGACCATGTCGCCCCCACGCCCGAAGGAGGGGATGAGGGCCACCGTGAAGAGCGCCCCGGCCGCGACCGTCATGAACGGTCCGAGCCACGCGACCGGTCGGGTCCAGCCCCGACGCGCGCCGATCGCGGCGATCAGGCGATCGAGCCCGACGAGCGCGGCGACGACCAGCAGCACCAGCACGGCCGCCGACGCGTGGAGGAACGTGCCCCAGGTCGTGGCGACCGGGAACAGCAGCGTCGTCGTGGCGAAGGCAAGGATCGAGAACACGACCAGGAGCCGGAGCGCGGAGGCGCGCCAGGTGCCCGGCAGCGCGAGCATCCCGATCGCGGTGATGGGCAGGCCCGTGACCAGCAGCACGCTCACGAGGTTGTGGACGAAGCCTTCCCAGCGAAGGGCCAGTAGCGTCGGGAGGCCAGCGGCGAGGTAACGATCGAGGGTCGGCGGGTCCCCCCACGCGAAGATGTCGGTGCCCTTGAGTGACAGTGCGTTGGTGAGGGCCTGGCCCGGGAGGGGATTGCCGAACACGATCCAGTCGCGAACCGCCCACGGCGCGAAGACGATCATCGCGGGCACGGCCGCGGCCGCGACCAGTCGAACCCAGGCGGCTCGCGATCCGGCACTGATGCCCCAGGCCACCATCGCCCACCCGACGGCCAGCCAGACCGCCTCGTTGCGGGTGAGGGCGGCCAGGCCCAGGGTCAGCCCAAGCGCGAGCACACGCCGGTCGGCGAGCCGCATGCCCCCCGGATCGCGCGCGATCCGTCCGGCCAGCAGGCAGGCGACCAGGACGAGCGCCGCGAACGGAATCGTCGAATCCGGCAGCGCCGAATGGAACACCAGGGGCAGGAAGACCGCGGTCGTCAGGCCCGTCCCGAGGCCGATGGCGCGCGCCCGCCCGGGTGGCAGGTCGCGCTCGGCGGCGACGTCGGCGCCGAGGCGCCAGGCCAGGACCGCGACGAGGGTCCCGACGAGGACCGACGACCACTGGGCCGAGGCGAACGTCGTCCCGAACAGGCTCATCGGGATCGCCGCGAGGAGTGACGGCAGCGGCAGCCAGACCTCGAAGGCCGGCCGCGGGAACTCGAGGGGTGGCGTGCCGAAGTTCCAGATCGCATCGCTCACGAGGCCCCGTCCCGTGACGAGGTTCCGGGCCACGCCGACGTAGTAGGCGGTGTCCTCGGGCCGGGGGAACGTGATCAGGCTCGCCGCCCAGATCCGGGTCACGAGGGCCGTGGCGCCGACGAAAAGGAGGCTGAGCCACGCCTCGCGCCGGGTCATCGGGCGGTCGCCCTCGGCTTCGTCGCGCCGACCGATGACGTCACGAACCAACGCCGCACCGGGTGTCGCCCGGCGTCGTGCAGACCGGATAGAGGACCAGGCGAGGGATCGGGTTGCCGTCGCTCACCGAGAAGGCCGGGCGCCCGATCCAGGCCGGATGGATCTCGCCCTTGAGGACCGGCCCCAGGGCCTCGGCCGCGTCGTCCCGTTCGATCACCAGCCAGCGGATGTCGTAGGCCCGCGCGACGGACTCGATCGTGTCGAGGGGATCGTCCGGACTGACCACCCCTGGACGGCCTGTCCAGTACTTGAAGCCACCGGCATCGATCGTCATCAGTCGATCCGTCGCCGGCACCGCGAGGCGGTCGAGCTCGGCGGCCAGCCGGATCCGTGGCTGCCGCGTGGCATCCCAGCGGGTGATCACGGGCCGGGCGAAGACCACCGCCGTCGCGACGACCATGGCCACCATGCCCCAGACCATGACCGTCCCGGCGGTCCGCTCATCCCACGTCCGGCGCCGCGCAGCGACCCAGCGGACGAGGAGCAGGACGCCCTCCATGGCGAGGATCGCCGCATGCGGCGCCAGGCCGATGGCCGAGTGGATGAAGGCGCCGCCCGGCACGTGGAGGGGATACAGGAGCGTGGCGGTCATGAAGACGACGCCGGTGTACAGGAACCACGGCCCGAAGTCGCGCGACCGGGCGCGCCCGACGGCACCGACGAGGATGAACGGGATCAGGATCACCGACCCGATGACGACGGCGAAGTTGCCGATCGCCGATCCGAGGCCGCCCAGCCGACTGGCGATGATCGTGCCGGCGCCCTGGTCGAGGAACTGCCCAAAGCTCGGGTGCGCCGTGATCGAGTTCCACTCGTGGATCGTGCGGATCCAGAGCGCGGCGCCGCTCGAGCTGGTCGGGGAGATCGAACCGAAGACGGACAGCTGTCGAGCCCACCACGGGCCCATCACCAGGAGGAAGAGCCCGAGACACGCAGCCGCGGCCCAGAAGGCGATCGGGCGGCGGTCCTCCACGTGGACCCAGCTTCCACTGCCGCGTCGGCTGCCCACCCATCGCCAGCGATCCCAGAACCAGACGAGGCCCACGGCGGCGCCCAGGAACACGCCGTCGTTCCGTCCGAGCGAGGCGAGCCCCGCCAGGAGGCCGGCGAAGGCGTAGGAGCGGTTGTCGCCCTTCAGGCCACGAGCGGTCATCCAGATCGTGGCAGCGACCAGGGGATGCATGATCGCGAAGTTCTCGGGCTGGGCCATGAACACCGTCGCTGCGGCGGGGATGGCCGAGAGCACGCCCGCGGACGCCGCAACCAGGGGCGTCGCGCGTGCGTCCCGCGCGATCGCCCAGGTCAGCGGGGCGGCCAGCGACCCGATGATCGCGAGCGGCAGGGCCGACGCGAGGGCCGTCGGACCGAGGACGGCGATGAATGGGACCTGGACCAGGCTGGCGAGCGGGAGCCAGTGCGCATTCGAGGGCACGGGGAGGGCGGGGACATCGGGGATGCGGTTGCCGACCTCCGCGAAGATCCAGACGAAATCCACGTTGAGTCCGTGGCCGGCGGCGATGGCCCGGGCGACATCGACGTAGTAATAGGAATCGGGATACGCGGGGTCGGGGTAGACCGCGATCAGCGCAAGGCGGACCAGCAGGGCAAGCACGAACAGCGCGACAGGGGTCCGCACGGCTCGGAGCGTAGCAGCCCGGATCGCCCAGCGGCACCGACCCGGCGGGCGCGAGGGATCGACCTCGCGGCCGGGCGGCGTGCGGCCGGCCGTACTATCCCGCCATGCCATTCAGCGAGCGCGGGCGACACATCCTGTCCGTCGGCATAGGGATCGTCGGCTACGTGTATCTGGCGCGTGTCCTGCTCGTCGAGGGGATCCAGGGCGACGGAGGCCTGGGCGGCATCGATGCCATCGCCTACTGGACGGCTGCCGGCGGCGCGCTGCACGGTGAACCGCTGTATGTCATTGGAGGCTTCGGGTTTGGGGCATACCAGTACCCACCGGTCTTTGCGCAATTGACTGCGCCGTTGTCGCTGCTGCCAATGCCCATCTTCGTCTGGCTTTGGCGCGCGTTGGAGGTTGTCGGTCTGCGCTTGGCTACCGGCAGCTGGGTTCGCTCAGGAATAGCGATCCTCGTCTTCCCGCCGGTGATCGCCGAGATCGATGCGGGCAACGTGCACCTGATCATGGCCGGGGTTGCCGCCCTGGCCATGCGTGGTGTCGCCGCACCTGTCGCGCCGTCGCTCCTCGTCAAGTTCAGCACGTGGCCTCTCGCCCCGATTGCCTGGATGCGGGACCGACGAGGGTTGGTCATTGGGTCAGTGGTCATCGCGATCACGGGACTGGCGTCGTATGCCCTGTCGCCCCCCAGCTGGAGCACCTACCTGGAATTCCTGTCCCTTCACGCCCAGCCCGAGCCTGGCTACAAGATCCTGTTTGCGGTTCCGATTCCCATCCGTCTTGGCGTGGCCGCGATGGTCGGTCTCCTGGCCGTCAGGTGGGTCCGCCTCGCTCCCGTCGCGGTCACCCTGGCGTATCCGATCATCTGGTTCCACGCGCTCAGCACCCTCGTCGCTGTCGTAGCTCCCACCGGCACAGCTGACGCCACCCGACGCGAGGTTGACACCTTATGACCACACGCCGTCGCGCGCTTCGTGATGGCCTGGCCGTTGGAGGCCTAATGTTCGCCGCGTACCTCTCCGTGGTCGTTGCGCCCGCCGCGGGAACCGTCGGTTTCGATGCGTTCGCGTACTGGTCGGTGGACCTGAAGCATCCCTATCGACTGGTCGCCGGCGAGCTTGGCGCATTTCCCTATACCCCGGTCGCAGCGCGCATGTTTGCGCCGGCCGCGCTACTGTCCTGGCAGACGTTCTGGTGGATCTGGATGGCGCTGCTCGTTGGGACGGCCGTCTGGCTCGGGTGGCGCCAGACGCTGCTGATCCTCGCGTTTCCACCCGTAGCGCTGGAGCTCTACCACGGCAACATCCACTTGCTCCTGGCGGCCGCGGTCGCCCTCGGGCTGCGCTATCCCTGGACGTGGGCGTTCGTGCTCCTCACCAAGGTCACGCCCGGCGTAGGGCTGCTCTGGTTCGTCGTTCGACGCGAGTGGGGACAGCTAGCGATTGCCCTGGGCGTAACGTCAGCCTTGGTAGCCATCTCCTTCGTCATCGATGGGCGACTTTGGCGGGAGTGGATCCTGGACGGACTACTGCCCGTAGCGAGCGGACCCGTTCAACAGTTTTACCTCGGGGTCCCGCTCATTGTCCGGCTGCCGCTCGCTGCGGCGCTGGTCATCTGGGGAGCTCGAACCGACCGGACGTGGGTCGTGCCGGCCGGCGCTGCTCTTGCCTTGCCGGTGCTGTGGATCTCCGGCCTATCCATCCTCGCCGCAATTCCGGCAATCGAACGACTGCAGGTTCGAACTGAACGCCCTGAGAGCTGATGCGTTCAAGCTCCGGGTTGGAAGAGTGCCTGATGGCACCAAAGTCACGACAGCCCGATGCCCGAAGTCAAGGCGTCGCCGGCTAATATCGAGGTCCGTCAGAGTCAAGGGGACGTCAGCTATGGACCACCCTGTCTTCAATCCGCACGAAGTCCAGTGGACCGCCGAGAAGGTTAGTCAATTCTGGGATTTCTACGCCAGAAATCGTCACGACGACTTCTTCTCCGAGAAGCACAGTCATGATCTGGCGAAGCGGGTCATGCGATTCCACCCCAGGTCAGTTCTGGACATTGGCTGTGGAACGGGCCCGTTTGTCGCCACGATTGCCAGGTTGGGCGTCGACGCAACCGGCATTGACAGCTCCCCGGCGATCATTGAGGTCGCTAGATCGCGCTCCGGCGCGATACCCAAACCGCCATCGTTCTTCGTCGGGTCGATTGACGCCATTCCGATCCGTGACAGTCAGGTGGACGTGGCGACCTTGTTCGAGGTCGTCGAACACCTCGATGATCAAACCCTCTCAGGGGCCCTGGCCGAGTCGTTCCGCGTGTTGATTCCTGGTGGCCGACTCCTTGTGAGTACGCCAAACGGAGAGGTACTTAGGGATGGCACGGTTGAATGCCCGGACTGCGGAGGCCAATTTCACACGATGCAACACGTGAGGTCATGGACCGCAGAATCGCTTGAGTCATCTTTGCGGTCGGCAGGCTTCAGCCCCGTGTCGGTTCAATCGCTGCGTTTTGTCGAGAACGGACCAATGCTGGAAACCATATTGCGTCGCGTCTACTACTTTGCACGCCGACAACGGCCTCGATTGCTCGCTGTCGCCATACGCCCGTAGCTAAGGTGTGCGGCGGAAGAGATATACGTCGTTCCCGGCCTCGGCAATCGCGTCCTCAAGGCGGATCAGTTCGAACCCGAGTGGCTTCAAGTGAGCCAAGACCTCACCAGGCGACGACACTTCATAGGGGAGGCCGCCGAGCCAGTCCTCGATGTCCCTCCACCAATTCATGCCCCTTGCGTCGTAGGCTCCGTTCAGATTCGGCAAACGGCGTCGAACGATGACGGACTTGATGATTTTCGCAATGGCGTACCCAGCGCGAAAGACGCGCCTGCCTGGCCCGGGCAGCCCGGCGTAGGATCGCTTGATAACGAGGCTGCGGCCGCTTTGCCTCGTGCGGTGGTACAGGGCGATCCAGAGGTACCCACCATCCGCGACAAGGCCCGCGGCAGCCGCCAGCGCCTCCCATAGCGCGCCGGTATGGTGGAGGACGCCCCAAGATCCAACGACCTCGTACTTGCCCAGTTGGCTAACAAACTGGTGATCGAGGATCGAACCTTCTAGGATTCTCCAGTTCGACGGCCGACCAGCGTGTTCGTGTAGGCGAGATGTCGCGGCAACTGACAGCCTGTCGACATCGAAGGAAGTGACGTCGGCGCCCAGGGCATGCGCACTCAGTGACGTCAAACCCTGTCCGGATCCGATATCTAGGAAGCTTTTCCCTAGCAAGGACGGCCCGAGCCAGTCGGCGACGTACGCTTGCATCGCGGCGGTCGCACCAGGGGGAATGTCGTCGAGATACTTCTGCCAATTGCGCCCAAATGAGAATCGCCGGTTCTCAGTCATTCGTCGGCCAACTCATCAGGACCTTCATCGGCTTCTCCATGTGTTCGCCTGCAAGCTGTCGCACATCTCATGCAACGGCTCATTTCGTTTCCGAAGTGGTGATCTGATCACTTGAGCGAGTCACGCTCCTATGCATGGATTCGAGTGCGGCGTCGATGTTCTCACTTCTCCACGCTGCTAGGTCTTCCATCGGAACAAGGCGCGCAGCTTCGCTGGTCATTCTCAGGACTGTCTCTCGGAGGCCCGCGCCAGATTTTGGGACCACCGCAATGCCTGACGACGGTATCTCGTGAATCCCGATCATCTCTGTCGCGACAATCGGAAGCCCGGCGGCCATTGCTTGAATCGTGACCTGAGGAACTCCCTCGACAGTTGACGCGTGTACGAGGACGTCAGCTGCGCCAAGCAGGCGAGGCATGTCCGACACATGACCTAGGAAACGGACCTCGTCGCTGACATCCAAGTTGGCTGAATCACGCTCGAGGGTTCCACGCTCTGGCCCATCCCCAGCTACCGCCAATGTCAACTGTCCGCTCCTGAGAAGAGGCGCAAGTTCCGTGAGGACAAGGCCTACCCGCTTGCGGGGTTCTAGGGAGGCCACAACGACGGCTATGTTGCCGTCGATCGGCAGTCTCAAGGCGTGGCGAGCCTCGCGTCGTTCCGACGCACCCCACCCGCGGATGAGGGCGAAGTTATCAAGTTCGATCGGCGACCGGATGACCACGGTTCGTTCCGCAGTTCCTATTCCCGCCTCAAGGTACATCTGCCGGAGCTCTTCACCGACAGACACGATGAGGTTCGTCCATCGAGCGCAGAGACGCTCCGCCCGTACGAACGCATGCGAACTCGCCGGCCTGTACGCAGGGCCGAAAGAAGCCATGTGAACCGTGTGCACCACGGTCCCGACCTGACCTCGGGCGGCCATCCGGCCGATGATCCCGGCCTTGGATTGATGCGTGTGAACGAGGTCGCAACGGAGTTCTCGGATTAGGTCCTTGAGCTGAAGGTACGCGCGGAGATCGTTCACTGGCGAGACCGCTCGGCGGAGCGACGGGATTGTATGGATGGTAAGACTTGGCGGCATTTCGTCGAGGAAGCTGTCTGGTCCGAGCGCTACGTGGACTTCATATCCTCTGTCTGCCTCCCAGAGTGCAGTGTGGAGGAGATTGCGTTCGGCTCCGCCGCGTCGGTGCCGGGTTTCGATATGCAGGATCCGCACCTTAGGCGTCATCCAGCGGTCGGGATGTCATCCAATGCTCATGCCAAAGCTGAAGCCCAATCGCGGACCAGAGACGATTGCCGTGGTCGGCGTTGCCTTTTCGATGCTCAGCAAGAAGGATCGATGCTCGGTGGGCATCAAGAAGTCCGCTTGCCTCGACGCGCTCGGGATCCAGGACATCGGCTGCGAACCCTGCCAGGCTCGCCCTGAACCAGGAATCGAGCGGTGCCCCGAAGCCCTGCTTCGGGCGATCGATAATCACATCCGGGATACGCCCTCGCATGAGGCGTCGAAGCAGATGTTTGCGTTCGAAGCCGGCCAACTTCATTGTTGACGATACGGTGCCGAGATAGTCGATCAGGGCCGGGGCAAGGAATGGCGCACGAACCTCAAGCGATGCGGCCATGCTCGCCCTATCGACCTTCACGAGAATGTCCTCCTGAAGATAGCCGCGAACGTACGTAGCGATGGTTCGATCAGCCCAATCCCGACCCCCGATCGTCGAGGAGCGGATCTCCTCGAGCGGATCGATCTCGACCGCCTGGCCAAGTTCTGCTCTCAGGACCGGATTGATCATTGATCTTGCGGCTGTTCCAAAGGATCCAAGCCGATGCAGGAGACGTGCTTCGGCCGGCACATCCATGCCTGCCATCAGGCGGCGAGCCTTCCCATAAGTCGAACCAGTCCGGTCCGGCAGTCGACGTGCAATGGCGGCCAGTACGGAGCGTGCTCCAAACGGAAGAACATCGAGCCCGCCAGCGATCTTGAGTGCCTGATACGTTCGATAGCCCATGAGCAGCTCATCGCTGCCATCCCCGCCGAGGGCGACCGTCACGGATCGCCGGGCAAACAAGCTCAACAGATAGGTTGGGATGATCGAAGGGTCCGCCATCGGCTCATCGAGAATCGCTGTCAGCTGGGGGATCAGATTTAGGACTGCTTCCTCCGACAACACCTCGATCTCATGATCAAGGCCGAGATGCCGGGCGACCACTGACGCTTGGTCCGTCTCATCAAACGCGGGTACCTCAAACCCGATCGTGAAGGCCTTGACGCTCTTGCTGTGACGGCGCATGTAGTACCCGACGGTCGACGAGTCCAGGCCTCCGCTGAGGAACAGACCGAGTGGCACATCCGCCAACATCCGTCGGCGCACGGATTCGTCAAGGATTTGATCAAGTCGCTCAATTGCGGTCGGCAGGCTTGTCCCCGAACTCTCAAATCGAAGCGTCCAGTACGGGACGCTCACGAACCCGTCGACAGAAATCGTGCCGACATGACCCGCGCGTAGCTTCTGGACGTTGCGGAGAATCGTGCGCGGCCCGACTACGTAGTCAAATGCAAGGTACTGTTCGACTGCCGCCGGGTCGATTGCACGATCGAGGCGCGGATGGAGAAGCAAGGCTTTGAGTTCCGAGGCGATGGCCCATCCATCGCCTGCTCGGCCGATGTACAGGGGTTTCTCACCAACCCGATCTCGAGCGACGACAAGGCATCGCCGTTGGGAATCCCAAATCGCAACTGCGAACATGCCGTCCAACTTTGGAAAGAGATCGTTGC
>SCTE01000254.1 GCA_004298915.1 Chloroflexota bacterium
GCCATGGTTCGCCCTCGCGCCCAGCGGTCCACCCCGGGTCCGTATGCCACACTTCGGGACGTGTCCGACCCCGCCGAGTCCTCGCGACCGGATCGTACCGTCCAGGCCAACGGCGTACGCCACGAATTCCTAACCGCCGCTGACCTGATCGGGCTGACGGGCGGTCGGCTGGTTCGAGACTCCCTGCGCCCGGTGCGGGGTGCCGCCGTCGACTCGCGGTCGGTGCGCCCGGGCGAGCTGTTCGTCGCCCTGCCCGGCGAGCGGACCGACGGCCATCGATTCCTGCGCGAAGCGGTCATGGCCGGCGCTGCCGCGCTGATCGTGGCGGTCGAGCCCGATGACGCGACCCGGACGGCCCTCGGCGACGTGACGATCGTCGTCGTGCCGGATCCGCTCGTGGCGCTCCAGGCGATCGCGGCCGGCTGGCGTTCGAGGTTCCGGCCACGGGTGGTCGGCGTCACCGGCAGCATCGCGAAGACGTCGACCAAGGAGGCCGTGGCGAGCGTACTCGCCGCCCAGGGTCCGACCCTCCGGACGGAGGGCAACCAGAACAACGAGATCGGGCTGCCGCTGAGCCTGCTCCGGATCGGCCCCGAGCACGCCAACGTGGTCCTGGAGATGGGGATGTACACCGGCGGTGAGATTGCGCACCTGGCGACCCTCGCCCGCCCCGAGATTGGGGTCGTGACGGCCATCCTCGGGGTCCACCTGAGCCGGATCGGCTCCATCGAGGCGGTCGAGAATGCCAAGGCCGAGCTCGTCGAGGCGCTCCCGGCGCACGGTGTCGCCGTGCTCAATGCCGACAATCAGCGCGTCCGAGGACTGGCGAGGAGGACGCCGGCACGGTCCGTCACCTACGGGTTCGCGGCCGATGCGGAGGTTGGTGCCGAGCGGGTGCGCTCGGCCGGAACCGGCGGGATGCGCTTCCAGCTGCGCTATCCCGGGCGGTCTGCCACCGAACGGACGAGCGCCTCGATCCCGGGCCTCGGGCGATTGTCGGTCCACAACGCCCTGGCGGCGGCCGCGGTCGGGATGGCGGCGGGGATGACGATCGACGAGATCGTCCCGGCGCTGGCCGGCGGCTGGTCGGCTCCCCATCGCGGCCAGCTCGTCACCGTCGGCGGCATCACGATCGTGGACGACAGCTACAACGCATCGCCGGCGTCGATGGCAGCGGCGCTCGACCTCCTGACCGGGCTGCCGGGTCGCCGGATCGCGGTCCTCGGGGGCATGCTGGAGCTCGGCGAGGCCTCCGTTGAGGGCCATGTCCAGACGGGCGCTCGCGCGGCGGCGGCCTGCTCGGTCCTAGTGACGGTCGGTGCCGGAGCCGCCGACATCGCGCGCGGCGCACGCGAGGCGGGGATGGAACCCGGCGCGATCGTCGAGGTCGGCGACCAGGCCGAGGCCCTGACCGCGCTGACGACCCTCGTCCGACCGGGCGACGTCGTCCTGGTCAAGGCGTCGCGCGGGGCCGAGCTCGATCGCCTCGTCGATTCGCTCCGGACCTCGCTCGCGTGACCGTCGAGCTGATCCAGGGGCTGCTCCTCGCCTTCGCGCTCGTGGTGATCCTGATGCCGGGCTACATCCGCCTGCTCCAGGCGGTGGGCATGGGCAAGCGGATCCGGGCCGAGGGCCCGGAGGCGCACCTCGCCAAGGGCGGCACGCCGACGATGGGCGGCCTCCTGATCATCGTGGTCGTGATCGTGCTGTTCTTCCTGCTTCGCGGCTTCCCGCAGCGGGCGATCATCGCGCCGCTCGCGACGCTCCTCCTGGTCGGGGTCCTCGGCGCGGCCGACGACATCCTCAATGCCCGGACGGGGGAGGGGATCCGGGCCCGCCACAAGATCCTCTGGCTGATGGTCGTGGCGGCCGTGGTGGCCTACCAGATCCAGTCGACCTATTCGATCGACGAGATCGCCGTCCCGTTCGTCGGCGCGGTCGGGATCGCGCCGTGGCTGTTCATCGCCTTCGCGGCCTTCGCGATCATCGCGGCCAGCAATGGGGTCAACCTGACCGATGGGCTCGACGGCCTCGCCGGCGGGACCCTCATCTTCGCGTTCGTCGCGTTCATGCTGATCGCGCTGCTCAACATCGTGCCGCAGCCGGACGG
>SCTE01000255.1 GCA_004298915.1 Chloroflexota bacterium
GAGACCGTGGACGAGCTTGCCGGGTTCGCATCCGCGATGCGCGAGCGGGTCGTGCGGGTGGCCGCGCCCGATGGTGCGATCGATGTCGTCGGGACGGGCGGCGACGGCTCGGGCACGTTCAACATCTCGACGACCTCGGCCCTCGTGGTGGCGGCGGCGGGCGTCCCGGTGGCCAAGCACGGCAACCGGGCGATCACGTCGAAGTCGGGGGCGGCCGATGTCCTCGAGGCGCTCGGCATCCGGGTGGATCACACCGCCGAGTCCGCCGTGGCAGATCTCCGGCAGTTCGGCTTTGCCTTCCTGTTCGCCCCCGCCTTCCACCCGGCGATGCGCCATGCCGGCCCCACTCGGCGCGAGATCGGGGTGCGCACCGCCTTCAACCTGCTCGGGCCCCTCACCAACCCCGCGGGTGCGCGGCGAGCCCTGATCGGCGTCGGTGACGCGACCGCAGCCCCACGGATCGCCGATGTTGCCCGTCGCCTGGGCACGGACCGGACGCTCGTCGTCCATGGGCGCGGTGTCGACGAACTCCCGCTCGATGGCAGCGGCGTGATCCTCGATGTCAGCGCGGGCGGCATTCACGAGTCGAAGGTCGACCCCGGGGCGCTCGGGCTCCGCGCGGCCGCCACTTCGGAGCTGAGCGGCGGCACCGCTGCCGAGAATGCCGCGATCACCGTCGAGATCCTCGAAGGCCGCGGCGGGGCCCGGCGGGACGTGGTGCTGCTGAACGCCGGTGCGGCGTTCGTCGCGGCCGGCCGGGTGGCCCAGCTCCATGCCGGCATCGGCCTGGCGGCCGAGACGATCGACGCGGGCAAGGCCCAGGCGTTGCTCGAGGCACTCCGCGCTGCAAAGCGGACCGCGGATGCCGCCGCGCCCGGAGACGGGCAAGCCTGATGTCGCGGACGGTGTCGAGGCGGGCGCGCGCCGGGGTCGTCGCCGAGATTGCCGCCCGCCGGCGCGTGGATGTCCGGGCCGAACTGCACGACATCGATCGCGCCGAACTGCGTCGGCGGGTGCGAGCGGCGCCCTCCCCTCGGCCGGTCGCCGAACGCCTCGCTGCTCCCGGCCTCCATCTCATCGCCGAGATCAAGCGCGCGTCGCCCTCGGCCGGGGCGATCGCCACCGAAGGTGACGACGTCGTTGCTCGGGCGCAGGCCTACCAGCGTGGCGGCGCGGCCGCCATCTCGGTCCTGTGCGAGCCGCACTGGTTCGGAGGATCCGTCGCCGACCTGTCGGCCGTGCGGGAATCCGTGTCCGTGCCGGTCCTTGCCAAGGACTTCGTGGTCGAGTCCCGGCAGCTGGACCTCCTGCGGGCCGCCGGCGCCGACCTCGTCCTGCTGCTCGCCGTCCTCCACCCGGGACCTCGCCTCGGGCGGCTCGTCGATCGGGCGCTGGCGCTCGGCCTCGAGCCCCTGGTCGAGGCGCACGACGAGCGTGAGCTGGACCTTGCCCTCGCGACGGGAGCCCGGATCATCGGGATCAACAACCGTGACCTCCGGACGCTGGAGGTGGACCCGGAACAGGCGGCCCGGCTCCACGATCATGTCCCGGAAGATCGGCTCGTGATCGCGGAATCCGGGGTTCGCGAACCGTCCACCGTGCGCGGCTGGCGCGCGCTCGGGTTCGACGCGGCGCTGGTCGGCGAGGCGCTCGTCCGAGCCGGCGATCCCGAGGCCGCCGCTCGATCGTTCGTCTCCGCCGGTCGACCGCCGACGGATCCCGCGAACCTCGACCGGATCCCGCTGGTCAAGATCTGCGGCGTCACCGACGCGGCCGGGATCGATGCTGCCGTGCGTTCCGGGGCCGACGCGATCGGGCTGAACCTCGTTCCGGGCACGCCCCGCGCCCTCGAGCTTAGCGAGGCGGTCGCGCTGGCGGC
>SCTE01000028.1 GCA_004298915.1 Chloroflexota bacterium
CCGGGTTCGCGCCCGGGGCCTTCGACTCGAACCGTGGTCCGGACCTCGCGGCGACCCCGGCGTTCCTGCGCGACGACCGCGACGGTCCTGAGGCCCCGTCCGACCCAGGGCTCGCCTCCGCGGCCATGGACGCCGTTCGGCCTCGCGTCGTGTACAGCCCGCCCCGTCCCGTGGTGGTCCTGGCCGCGGATCCCGGCGCCATTCCGATGGCCTCGATCTCACCGCGCCGCCTGCTTCACATCGTTGCCGCGATTGCCGTGGCCTGGGGCGTGATCTCGTTCGGCCGGCAGGTCGCGACGGCATCGGCGGCCTCGAATCGCGCGGATTCGCTGCGGGCCGCGAACGTGGCCATCACCGACGAGGTCGCGGCGCTGCAGAAGGAGCTCGCCCTGATCCAGGAACAGCGCTACGTCGATCTCCAGGCGCGCGCCTACCGGCTCGGAGGTCGTGACGAGATCGCGTTCGCGCTCGAGGGCGATGTCCCGGCCCTGCCCCCCGATGCCCCGGGGTCGGCGTCGGTGCGTCTTGGCGCGGATGCCCGTCCGACGAGCCCGCTCGAACGCTGGATCGACCTCCTGTTCGGCCCCGGAAACTGACGGTTCATTGGTGAATTCCGGTGCGGCGACGCACCGGACTTTCGTCGTTCGAGACCGCAATTGGTCCTGTTCCGGATACGCTGTTCGCGCTCTCATCTCGCTCGCCACCTCGGGGGTTCCGTGTTCGACGCTTCACCGCACCATGCCCGGCGCCACGTGCCCGCGGGCCGTGCCGGGACCGGGATCACTGCCGGGCGGGACCAAGCCACGCTCGTCCGCCCGTCGCGCCCTCGCGCCGTCAGTGCCCCGGCGACCACCGCCTGGTTCGTGGCCCTGCTCGTCGCCCTCCTGGCGGGGATGGCCCTGTCGATCGCACCCGGCGCTCCGTCGGACCCGAACGTCCTGTCAGCTGCCGGCGCAAAGCCGGGCAAGACGCCGAAGCCGACGCCTTCTCCCACGCCCGTGCCGACCCCCACGCCCGTGCCGACTCCGTCGCCGTGCCTGACGAGCGGGCCGGGTACCTACACCGTGACGGTGTGCGTCACGCAACCGGCGGGTGGAGCCGTCCTCACCAACTCGAGCACGGTCACCGGCACGATCACCAGCACCGATCCCACGATCGGGATCCAGCGAGCGATCTTCACCATCGATGGCGCCCCGCTCCTGACCGATTACACGTCGCCGTACACGTTCACCCTCGACACCCGGCGCTGGGTTGACGGGGTGCACCAGCTGCGGCTTGCGGCCCTGATGCGCGACGGGTTCACGTCCGGGCCGGCGACGATTGCCGTGACCTTCGCGAACGGCATCACCCAGCCCCCGGTCAATGGCAACAGGTTCGCGCCCGCTGCCGGCACCGCGCCGCAGCCCGGCGCACCGCTGGTCCTGGCAGCGGCCGGCGATGGCGCGGGCGGTGAGCCGGGCGAGACCTCGACCGTCGGCCTGATCAGTTCATGGAACCCCAACATGTTCCTGTACCTCGGCGACGTCTACGAGTCGGGCCAGCCGATGGAATTCGACAACTGGTACGGCGCCCAGGGCGCTGCGGGGACCTATGGCCAGTTCCGGAACATCACCAACCCGACGATCGGCAACCACGAGTACACCGGCAGCCTGGCCCCGGGCTATTTCTGGTACTGGGACAACATCCCGAACTACTACAGCTTCGACGCGGGCGGGTGGCACTTCATCTCGCTCAACTCGACGAGCCAGTTCGGCGGGACGGCGACGAACTCTGCCCAGTACCAGTGGCTGCAAGCCGATCTCGCCTTGAACGCCGACAAGGCGTGCACGATCGTGTACTTCCACCACCCCCTGTACAACACGGGCCCCGAGGGTTCGACGACGTCGCTCCAGGCGATCTGGGCGCTGCTCGCCCAGAACAAGGTCACGATGGTCCTCAACGGCCATGACCACTCGTATCAGCGGTTCGCCCCGATCGATGGATCGGGCGCCGTCTCGGCGACCGGCGTGACCGAGTTCATCGTCGGGTCGGGCGGCCACGGTCACCAGGGCCTGACCAATCCCGACCCGAAGCTTGCGGCGGCCGACTACGCGAACTTCGGGGCGCTCAAGCTCAACCTGTACGGGACGAGCGCCACGTTCCAGTTCGTGACCACGTCCGGTGCCGTCAACGACAGCGGCCTCATCCCGTGCCGAAACACCGTCGACGGCGAGGCACCGACGGCGCCTCCGAACTTCGTGGCAACGGCGGCCAGCCCATCGCAGATCGATCTCGGCTGGGGCGGTTCGACGGACAACATCGGGGTCGCCGGCTACGAGATCTTCCGCGATGACGCCCCGACGACACCGCTCGCGACCCTGGCGCCGGACGCACGGCACTACAGCGAC
>SCTE01000256.1 GCA_004298915.1 Chloroflexota bacterium
TTGGGAACGGCCGAGACATGCGAACCCATGGAACTCAGCGGATAGATGTGCGACGTACCCCACTGGATCGCCAGGCGCTCGATCGCGTCGGTGTCGTCACTGGTCCATCCCTGGGGCGCGAAGGCGAGCATGCCCGGGTCGAACCGACCGCCGCCACCCGCGCAGGATTCCCAGAGGATCTCCGGGAACCGGGTCGTCAGCCGGTCCCACAAGTCGTACGTGCCGAGCATGTATCGATGGAAGAACTCACCCTGGCGTTCTGGGGGCAGGGTTCCGCCGAACGGCTCGGTGATGTTCCGGTTCATGTCCCACTTCACGTAGGAAATCGATCCGCTCGAGAGCACGTCGGTGATCACGCGCTCGAGGTGATCGACGATCTCGGGTCGGGACAGGTCGAGGACGAGTTGCTGCCGGCTCTCGGTATGGGGCCGGCCGGGAACGCCGATAGCCCAGTCGGGATGGTCGCGGTACAGGGCGCTTCGCGGGCTGACCATTTCGGGCTCGATCCAGAGGCCGAAGGCCATGCCCATGGCTTCGATCTCGGACGCCAGCGGGCCGAGGCCGTTCGGCAGCTTGCGGCGATCCACGACCCAGTCGCCCAGTGACGTCGTGTCGTCGTCGCGCGCACCGAACCAGCCATCATCGAGGACGAAGAGCTCCACCCCGAGATCGGCCGCCGCCCGGGCCATCTCGATCAGTCGCTCGTGATCGAAGTCGTAGTACACGCCTTCCCAGCTGTTGAGCAGCACGGGGCGCAACCGGTCCCGCCACACGCCACGGGCCAGCCGCTCCCGATACAGGGAGTGGAGCGCGTCGCTGAGCGCGCCGATCCCGGCGTCGGTCCAGGCAGTGACGGCCTCGGGTGTCGTGAAGCTCCCGCCCGGCTCGAGGGTCCACCTGAAGGCATCGGGATGGATCCCGATGCGCGCGCGCGCCGAGCCCCTCGGACCGGACTCCGCCTCGGCCAGGAAGTTGCCCGAGTACACCAATGACAGGACGAATCCCTCGCCGCTCGTCTCGGTCGTCTCCGGGCGCAACAGGAACAGCGATGGATCCTGCTGATGCCCCGTGGCGCCTCTGAGGCTCCCAACGGACCGTCGGCCGGGTAGCAGCGGAGAGCGATGCGGATGCCGCTCGCGGGCCCACGCGCCGCTGAACCCGAGGACATCCCAGGGGCCGTCCGGGAGATCGATGGACCCGCTCATCGCCGTCTCGACGATCAGCCTGTCTTGCCCGGTATTGGTCAGGACCATCGATCGAGCGACGATCGGTCGATCCTCGAACAGGCTGAGGCGAACCACGACGCGCAGACCGGCGAGCGCGTCGTCGAGGTCAATCTCCAGGGTGGTGACTTCGCCCGGTTCCTCGGCATAGGTCGCGGGCAGCCCGTCGAGCGCCGGCTTGCCGGGGATGATCCGATGGCCTGTGTAGACGAGATCGAGCACCGACCCGCCGCTCGCGCCCGTGACGACGAGGGCGGGGACCCGGAAGTCACCGCTGCCAGCGGTGGGCAGGATCAGTGCGATCGGCTCGTCGATCCGATTCCCGAAACCGCGGAAGTCCACCGGTCCGAGGTGGCGGTAGGAACCTTCCGGATCCAGGGGCGCACCGAAGTGCCACTGCCCCAGCCAGCCGTTGTCCAGGACGCCCAGGACAAGGCTGAGCCGGCCGTTGTGGAGATGGAACTCGCGAGTCTCCTCGCGCCAGGTGATCGGCATCAGGTCGCTTCCGCCAATGGGGTCAAGGACCAGCTCCAGCGATGGACGCCATGCGAGACCACGAACGCGGCGAGCGTATCCGGCCCGCAGCTGGCCGTCCCGAGGCCGCGGTGGGCAGCATCCAGATGGACGATCGTCGCTGGTCGCATGACCAGCTCCTCGACATGGGTCGCCGAGGCGAGGTCCGATGCGCGGAGGTGACTGACCGAGACCTGGCTGGGCCGGCCCAGCTGGATCCGTACGCCGCCTCCTGACGCTCGGCGGAGCTCAAGCCACCGCGTATCCGCGTGGCCACCACTCTCCTGCGGCCGGATGTAGGGAACGAACTGCGCCGCCACGGATGACTCCCATCGTCCGATGCTGCCGGCACGTCGTCGATCCGGATACGTCTCGACCGGGCCGCGCCCGTACCAGGCGAGGGCATCGTGTCCGGACTCGAACTCCATCACGGTCCCCACGCGAGCAAGGTCGTTCAATTCCGTGGGAATGGTCACGACCTCCTCGACATGAATGCGCCCGTCGCCACGTTGCGAGGCCCGCTGCTCATGGGGAATCTGATGGCCGCTCCCCGTCACCCATGTGGACCTGATCAGGAGCGCATCCGCCTCGTCCTCGATCGCTTCGATTCGGCGTTCGAGGCGGTCGAGGCCGAGGGCCAACCAGGCGTCGGCGAGGCCACCGATGCGATCGTTGTCCGTGGGTGCCCTCCAGAGGGCCAGTCGCGGTCCGTCCGAAATGCCCGGGAGATCGAGCGAGCCGTCCGGCCGGACGAGCGACCGGTTCGACCGCCCAGTCGATCTCGCTGCGGCAGGCCGGGACGGGGGCACCGGCAGCTGGATCTCGCCGATGGGAAACGCGGCCGGCGCCCACGGTTCTGCCCCGGCAGTCCGGAAGGCGATCGTGAGCCAGGACTCCCGCGTCGACGGCCCCGGAGGCGACCAGCCCTCGAGTGCAGCATGCCCGGTGGCAGCCGGGCCGAGTGGGGGCAAGGCCACGTTGCCGCCAGCCATCGATCCCGTTTCGTCGGCGAGATCCCACGTCGCCGTCAGCCAGTCCAGGTCCCGGAAGTCGGCTCGATTCTCGACGAGGACGACACCGCGGGCGAGATCCTCCGAGGAAGCCGCGACCCGGACGGGGAGGGCGATCGCCCGATGCTCCCAGAGCGCGGGCTTGGGGCTGCGATCCGGAAACGTGATGCCGTCGATGCAGAAGTTGCCGTCGTTGGGCTGGTCGCCGAAGTCACCGCCGTACGCGGCACGGATCCGTCCGTCAGCCAGCCGCTGGTCGAGTCCGTGGTCGCGCCACTCCCAGATGCACCCACCCTGCAGGCCGGGCGTGGCCTCGATCGCGTCCCAGTACTCGGCCAGCGTCCCGTTGCTGTTGCCCATCGCATGCGAGTACTCGCACATGATCAGTGGCCCGCGCTGCCTGCCCGAGGCAGCATGGCTCGTGAGGGCCAGGATCGATGGATACATCGGGCAGATGATGTCGGTCACGCGCTCGCCGGCGGTCCAGTCGAACCGGATCGCCCCCTCGTACATCAGTGGGCGACTCGGGTCGACCCGCCGAACCCAGGCCGCGGCGGCATCGTGATTGGCGCCGTAGCCCGACTCGTTGCCGAGCGACCACAGGATCACGCACGCGTGGTTTCGGTCCCGGAGCACCATTCTCGAGACCCGATCGACCCACGCTCCCAGGTAGCGCGGGTCATCGCACAGCGAGCCCCAGAACGCGTGCGATTCGATGTCCGCCTCGTCGATGACGTACATGCCGATCTCGTCCGCGAGATCGAGGAACCGCGGATCGTTCGGGTAGTGGGAGGTTCGCACGGTGTTGAACCCGAATTGCTTCATGGCGACGAGGTCGGCTCGCATGTCCTCGTACCGGACGACGCGCCCGGTCCCCGGATCGAAGTCGTGGCGATTGACCCCGCGGATCAGGACGGGCCGTCCGTTGATGAGGAGTTCGTTGCCCACGACCCTGATCGATCGAAAGCCGACCCAGGACGTGGTCCTGTCCACGACGAACCCGGACGGGTCGACGAGTTCGATCTCGAGGCGATACCGGACCGGCCGTTCCGAAGACCAGGGCGTGATCCCCGGCACCTGAGCCGCCATCGAGGCCGCGCCGATCTTCGCGTAGGTCGATTCCAGGGTCCGCGCCCTCGCCGCGACCTCCACCGCCGGCAGGTCGAGACCCGCGGCGGACTCGGCGATCACTTCCAGTTCGCCTCGGCGCGGCGGCCCGGCAAACCAGCCGGCATGCGACCGATGACCGGCCGGAGGGGCGGCGAGCACGTTCACGTCGAGTCGGATGGCTTGATCCAGGCCCGGCCCGGACAGCCCCGCGGTCACGCGCCAGCCAGCCTGTGCGGCGTCCGCCCACGCAACGTCGACTGTGACGGCAAGGGAGCCGGTGGAAGCATCTGCATCCAGCCCGGCCTGGACCGCGACGTCCGCGAGGTAGGTCCGGTTGGTGGCGTACAGGGTGACCGACCGCGTGATCCCTCCGTGCCACCACTGATCCTGGTCCTCGATGTACGTTGCGTCGGACCACTTGACGACCTTGAGCCGCAGCTCGTTCAGGCCCGGACGGAGGCGATCGGTGACGTCGAATTCGGCCGCGAGGTGCGAGTCCTTGCTCAGGCCCACCTCGTCCCCGTTGAGCTCGACGATCACGACGCTCTCTGCGGCGCCGATCGAGAGCACGACGCGGCGGTCCGCCCACTCGACGGGGAGGTCGAAGTTTCGCTCGTAGATGCCCGTCGGATTCTCGTCCGGGGGCACGGGAGGAACGCCGGGAAACGGCATCTGGACGTTCGTGTAGATCGGTCGGTCCCAGGTGTCCTGCATCGTCCAGCACCCCGGAACAACCGCTGCGCCCCAGGCGTCGCCCGGAACGCCGTCCGGCCGATGGAGCAACTGGAAGCGCCAGGTCCCATCGAGGCTCAGCCGGTCGGCATGCTCGATCGAGTGCATCGGCAGGCGCCCCCGGGCGGTCAGGCCCGGGTCAGCCCACCGTGGAGTTCGTTCCATGACGGGCGGGCTCAGCCCTTGGTCGAGCCGAGCGTCAGGCCTCGGATGAACTGCTTCTGC
>SCTE01000257.1 GCA_004298915.1 Chloroflexota bacterium
GCCGAACATGACCACGGCGATGAGGATGACGCCCTGGGCAACGACCGCGAGGTTCGTGTTGACGTTGAGGAAGGTCATGTCCGTCCGGATCAGCGACAGGATGATCACGCCGATGATCGGGCCGAACAGGCCACCGACACCGCCGGCGAGGCTCACGCCACCGAGCACGATCGCCGCGACGCTGAACAGGGTGTAGGGGCCCGGGACCGGCGTCCCGATGCCCGTGCTCGCGGTCAGGCTCAGGCCGCCGAGGGCCGCGAACAGGCCCATGAGCGCGTAGGCGATGACCTTGGTCCGACCGACCGATACGCCACTCCGGAACGCGGCGAGCTGGTTGCTGCCGATGGCATAGATCGACAGGCCGACGGTGGACCGGCGGATCGGCAGCCAGACGATGGCCACGACGACAATCAGCACGACGGCCGCCTTGGGGATCCATTCGTTTCCGAGCGATCCGACGACGAGGTCCTTCAGCCATGTCGCTGACCCACCGCCGGGCGTCTTGAGGACGAGCAGGGCCGCGCCGGCCCAGACGAACGACATCGCCAGCGTGACGACGATGTCCGGGACCCGGGTGATGACGACGAGCGCACCATTGATCCCGCCGAGCACGACGCCCAGGACGAGCACCCCGAGGACCACGGCGACGCCGAACTCCTCGCTCTGGCCCTTCATGAGCGTCGCCGAGATGACGCTGGTGAGGGCCATGATCGAGGCGATGGACAGGTCGATCCCGCCCCCGATGACCACGATCGCCTGGGCCACCGCCGCGAGCACGAGGGGCAGCACCGAGATCGCAAGGCCCCGGACGCCGGCGGCGCCGTAGCTCGGCTGGATGGCCTTGGTGAACACGAGCAGCACGATCAGGAACGCCACGAGGCCGAGGGCCCACGAGTGGTGGCGGGCCCAGTTGCCGATGGCGACGCGCGAGTTCCGACCGACGCCGCCGCGCGTGATCGCGGTCATCGAGCGACGTCCGCCGACGCGCCCATCGCCGCGGGACCATCGCCGCCGGCCGGCCCCGGTTCGGGCTGGAGGTTGTACGCAGCGCGCAGGAGCGAGGGCTCGTCGGCGTCGGCCGCGGCGATCTCCGCGACGACCCGTCCGCCGAAGATCACGATCGTGCGATCGCAGACCAGCTTGATCTCCTTGAGCTCCGAGGTATAGAGCAGGACCGCTGCGCCCGCGTCAGCCAGGTCACGGAGGAGGACGTAGATCTGCTGTTTGGTCCGGATGTCGATGCCTCGGGTCGGATCGAAGCAGAGCATCGTCCGGACGCCGCCGGCAACCCAGCGGGCGATCGTCACCTTCTGCTGGTTGCCGCCCGACAGGCGTCGAACCTCGCCGGTCGCGCGGGTGTCGATCTGGAGACGCGAGATCGCCCCGTCCACGCGCTCCTTCTCCCGGGGAAGGTTGATGAGCCCCCAGTTCTGGAGCCGCGTCGTGAAGGCGAGGGCGATGTTCTCGCGGACCGACCGCTGCATGAGCAGGGCATCGGCCCGATCGGCGGCGACGTAGACGAGCCCGACCCGGATGGCGTCTGCCGGGTGCCCGAAGGCCGCCGGCTTGCCGTCGACCTGCAAGGTCCCGCCCTCGGGGCGCCGCGAACCCGCGAGGACATCGAAGAGTTCGTCCTGGCCCTGGCCCTCGAGGGCGACGACGCCCAGGACCTCGCCGGGTCGGAGGTCGAACGAGACATCGTGGAGGCGCGAGCCGAGGCGCAGGCTGCGCGCCTCGAGGCGGGGCGCCAGGGCGGCGGCCCTTCCAGCACGAACCGCCGAATCAACGCCGCCATCCGGTGTCGCGGCGCCGGACCGCGCCGGCATGCCGGCGACGATCTCGCCGAGCATCAGCTCGACGATTCGCTCCTCCGAGCCGGGTGTCACGTCGACGACGCCGACGGTCTCCCCTTCGCGCAGGACCGTCGCCCGATCGCAGATGGCCGCGATCTCGATCATCCGGTGGGAGATGAAGATGACCGAGCGATCGCTGCCGCGGATCCGCCCGACCACATCGAGGACGCGCTCGGTCAGGTTGGCGGGCAGGGCCGCGGTCATCTCGTCGAGCATGAGAATGTCCGGTTCGATCGCCAGGGCGCGGGCGAGGTCGATGATCCGGAGCGTCGCCAGGGGCAGCCGTCGGGCGAGTTGCGACAGGTCAACGTCACCCAGGCCGAGGTCGTCGAGCGACTGCCGGAACGCATCGAGCGGGGTTTCGGTCAACCGCAGGTTCGATCGGATGTCGAGGTCGGGGATGAGCGACGGCTCCTGGTAGACCGACACGACGCCACCGCGCCGCGCCTCGGCCGGTGAATGGACCGTGCGCTCGATACCGCGAACCGTGATCCGGCCCGCGTCCGGTCGGACGGCG
Organism: Chloroflexota bacterium; assembly: GCA_004298915.1. GTDB lineage: Bacteria > Chloroflexota > Limnocylindria > Limnocylindrales > CSP1-4 > UBA5189. Next base: position 2,371 of record SCTE01000257.1, read on the forward strand.
CCCGTCAGGATCTTGACCAGTGTGCTCTTGCCGGCGCCGTTGGCGCCCATGAGCGCATGGACCTCGCCCGGGCGCACGGACAGCGAGGCCGATCGCAGGGCGACGACCGCGCCGTAGGTCTTGGCGACGCCGGTCGCCTCGAGCAGCAGTTCCGTGCCGGTGACGGTCATGGGTCCAGTCCGGGGTGATCAGGAAGGGAGGATGCCGGCGGGGCCGGCATCCTCCCTGGTCGTTCCGCTAGTTGGGGACTATTCGCCGGGGCCCTTGCAGGCAACGGCCTCTGCGCCGGTGTAGGTCGTGTAACCCTCGATCTGGAGGCCGAGCGGCCAGTTCGGATCGAGACCATCGACCTGCCACGACTTCAGCAGGGCCTTGC